>DASPGW010000046.1 GCA_035620395.1 Desulfuromonadales bacterium
CAGCCCGAGCCCGATCTTGTCGGCCGTCGCCTCGATGCCGAAGCCGGGGACCTGCGGCAGACGACGGTAGAAGGGGCTCATGGTGTCCCAGAACTGTGGTTCGCTGCAGCCGATGCAGCCGTGGCCGGCCATGACCGGCCAACTCTGCCCTTCGTTGTAGCGCATCGTCGGACAGTTGTGGAAGGTTTCGGGCCCCTTGCACCCCAGCTTGTAGAGGCAGTACCCCTTGCGGTGTCCTTCGTCGCCGAAGGCCTCGGCGTACTGGCCGGCGTCGAAGTGCGAGCGCCGCTCGCAGTTGTCGTGGATGCGCTTGCCGTAGGCGAAAAGGGGGCGGCCGAGGCGGTCGACGGCAGGGAGCTTGCCGAAAGTGAGGAAATGGACGATGGCCGCCGTCAGATTCTCGGCATTCAGCGGGCAGCCCGGCAGGTTGAGGACGGTGGCGCCGGGGACCGCTTCCTGGACCCCCACCGCGCCGGTCGGATTGGGGGCGGCGGCGGGGATGTTGCCGAAGGCCGCGCAGCTGCCCACCGCGATGGTCGCCGCGGCATTGGCGCAGACCTTGCGGGCGATATTGAGGGCACTTTCACCGCCGACGGTACAGTAGATGCCGCCGTCCTTCATCGGGATCGACCCCTCGACCACGGCGATGTATTTCCCCTTGTACTTCTCGATGGCGTCGTGCTTCGCCTTCTCGGCCTGGTGGCCGGCGGCGGCCATGATCACCTCGGCATATTCGATGGAGAGGTAGTCGAGGATCAACTCGGCGGCCGTCGGCTGGTTGGCGCGCAGCAGTGCCTCCGAATCGCCGCTGCAGCTCTGGAACTCCAGCCAGATCACCGGCGGCCGGTTGTCGGCCTCCAGCGCCTCGGCGATTCTGGGGATGAAGGTGACGGGCAGGGCAAGGGCGGCGGTCATGCTGGAGCAGAACTTCATGAAGTCGCGGCGGCTGATCCCCCTCGCCTCCCACTTCCTCAGAGTCTCCTCCGGCAGCGAGACCGACGTCGGGAGCTGGTCGTTGTTCATCAATCATGCCTCCTTTCAGAAGTTAACAAGTCCAGATAGAACATCTTTATAATGCTGTCGGGACCCCGTCAAGCGTTTAATCAAGCGATGATGTATCCATCATGCCGGATATGATAACGCGTGCGGTGTGTTTCAGGAGAATCCAGCTTCCAAGTATAGTGCGCCTGTGCGCCGTGGCAATGAACCGCTATACTTTTGGCACCGAAAGCATACGCCTGACCGCGAGGAGTTACGCCATGGTCCTGTACGACATCAGCGTCCCCATCTCCCCTTCCCTGCCGTGCTTTCCCGGCGATCCGCCGGTCCGGCTCTCTAAGCTGCCGGTGCCGGCCGAAGGCAAGCCGTTCCGCATCACCCGGCTCTCCTTCGGCAGCCACACCGGCACCCACGTCGATGCACCGGCACATCTGCTGGCCGACGGCACGACGGTCGATGACATCCCCCTGACGCTGCTGATCGGGCATTGCCTGGTGGTCGACCTGACTGCGCACGACGGGGAGATCGATGCCGGCCTCCTCAGAAAACTCCCCCTCAAGGGGGAGCGCCGCCTGCTCTTTCACACCCGCAACTCCTCCCTCTGGGAACAGCCCGGTTTTGTCGGAGAGTTCACCGCCCTGACCCCGGCGGCGGCGACCTGTCTGGTCGAGCTCGGCGTGCGGCTGGTGGGGATCGACTACCTGTCGGTGGAGCATACCCGGACCCAGGGTGAGGTGCACCGGATCCTGCTCGAGGCCGGCGTGGTCATCCTCGAGGGTCTCAATCTCGCCGGCGTCGAACGGGGGGAATATGAACTGATCTGTCTTCCCCTGAAAATCAGTGGTGGCGACGGCGCCCCCTGCCGGGCGGTTCTACGCGGCCGGCAGGCCCCGCTGCCGGGACCGGAACACCACACCCGCTGGCCGATGTAGCGGCCGGCCCAGGGGCTCTGGCCAAGACCCCCGGTGGTGCTATACTGAAATTGGAAGGGGGAAAGCAACCGGAAAGGAGGGTCATCTATGCAGAAAGACGTCAGAAAGTTTGGCATCAGCGACAAGCGCGGCCGGGTCAAAACCAGTTCCGACCCCTATATCCCCGAGGAAGGACCGCCGGCACTTTCACTGTGCGAGAGCTGTCATGCCCTCTACCACAACAAGCGCTGGTATCTCGACGTCGCGGCCTTCGAGGCGGCGAAGGCGGGCGGCGATTTCCACTGGGTGACCTGTCCCGCCTGCCAGAAGATTGCCGAACGCTATCCAGAAGGGATCGTTACCCTGCGCGGCGACTATTTCTGGGACCACGAGGAGGAAATCCGCAACATCCTGAAGAACGAAGAAGAGAAGGCAATGGCCAAGAATCCCCTGGAGCGCATCATTCGCATGGAGCGTGACGGAGATGACCTGATTATCGAAACCACCGAGGAGAAACTCGCCGAACACCTCGGAAGGGCGCTGCACAAGGCGCACCAGGGCGAGCTCAAGGTTTCCTGGACCGAGGAACATTCGGTCTGCCGGGTGACCTGGGAGCGGATGGTTTGACTGCACCTCGGAGCGACAAATCGCTTGAACCGGAAAAGGTCTGTTTTCCGGTTCACTAATTTTTTCATCTGCGGCAAGGACCGATGGGGACGCACCGGCTGCTGGAACATACCGCCGACATGGGGATCGAGGCGAGCGGCGAGACGATCGAGGAGCTCTTTGCCCAGGCGGCCTACGGCCTGCTGGAGATTATCGCCGGCACCCCCCAAGCCCTCTGCCGGGAGGAAAGGATTGTCACCGTGGAAGGAGGGGATGCCGAAGAGCTGCTCGTCAACTGGCTCAACGAAATCCTCTACCTGTTCGAAATCCGGAGATTTTTCCCTCTCGACTTCGAAATCGAGGAGGTGCGCGGCAACCGTCTGCTGGCCCGGGTTCGCGGCGAACCCTTCGACCCGCAGCGCCACCCCGTCGAGCGCGAGGTCAAGGCGGTGACCTATCACCAGCTGCGGGTGGAGAAGACCGACGGGCTGTGGCATGCGCGGGTCTACGTGGACCTGTAGCAGGCTGGGGTTGCTGCAAGGAGATTAAACGAAATGGCCGTCAAGGTAGAAAGAATCGATGCCTGCCGCTGGCGCATCCCGAAGGAAGGAGCGATGCGCACCGAGGGGCTGGTCTTCGCCAGCGAGGCGCTGATGCGCGTGCTGGAGAAGGAGCAGGCACTGGAGCAGGTGCGCAACGTCGCCACCCTCCCCGGCATCGTCGGCCCTTCCATCGCCATGCCCGACATCCACTGGGGGTACGGCTTCCCCATCGGCGGCGTGGCGGCTTTCGATCCCGACGAGGACGGGGTGGTCTCCCCCGGCGGCGTCGGCTACGACATCAACTGCGGGGTGCGCCTGCTGCGCAGCGCCCTTTCGGCCGAAGAGATCCGGCCGCAGCTGGGGCGGCTGGCCGACCGGATATTCCACAACGTCCCCTCGGGGGTCGGCTCGCAGCGCCGCGACCTGAAGCTCTCCGTCCACGAGGAGCGCAAGGTCCTGCAGCAAGGGGCACGCTGGGCGGTGGAGCACGGCTTCGGCAGCGAGGAGGACCTGCGCCACATCGAGGAGGGGGGAGTCATCCCCGGCGCCGACCCGGAGCTCGTCTCCGACCGGGCGCTGGAGCGCGGCAGGGCGCAGTTGGGGACCCTCGGCAGTGGCAACCACTTCATCGAGGTGCAGATGGTCGAGGAGATCGGCGACGCGGCGGCCGCCGAGGCCCTCGGGCTCTTTCCCGGCCAGGTGACGGTCACCATCCACACGGGCAGCCGCGGCTTCGGCTACCAGGTCTGCGACGACTACCTGCGGATGATGCTGGCCGCCAGCCGCAAGTACGGCATCGAGCTCCCCGACCGGCAGCTCTGCTGCGCCCCGCTGCTCAGCCCCGAAGGGCGGCAGTACCTGCATGCCATGGCCTGCGCCGCCAACTTCGCCTTCGCCAACCGCCAACTGATCACCGCCTGGGTGCGGGAGTCCTTCGAGCAGGCACTGGAAAAGGGGCCGGGCGAGCTGCGTCTGTCGGTCATCTACGACGTCTGCCACAACATCGCCAAGTACGAGACGCACAAGGTGGGCAAGAAGCTGCGGCAGCTCTGTGTGCACCGCAAGGGGGCGACCCGCGCCTTTCCTCCCGGCCATCCGGAGACTCCGGAGCTTTACCGCAAGGTCGGCCAGCCGGTCCTCATCCCCGGCGACATGGGGCGCTACTCCTACGTGCTGGTGGGAACCCAGGGGGCGTTTGAGGAGACCTTCGGCTCCACCTGCCACGGCGCCGGCCGGGTCCTCTCCCGCCACGCCTCCAAGAAGGAGGCCAGAGGCCGCAACATCGAGGCGGAGATGGCGGCCCGCGGCATCATTATCCGCGCCGCCAGCCGCGCCACCGTGGCCGAGGAGATTTCCGAAGCCTACAAGGACGTCATGGAAGTGGTCAACGTGGTGCAGCAGGCGGGAATCGGCAAGATCGTGGCGAGATTGAAGCCGATGGCGGTGATTAAGGGATAGGATTTTCGTAGGGGCACCCCTCGTGGGTGCCCTTGTGCGGGCAGGCACAAGGCCTGCCCCTTCGAAGCAGGGAGGAGCATTTATGCGAGTTTTCCTGACCGGCGGCACCGGTTTCGTGGGGAGCGAAGTGCTGCGCCAGCTGATCGCGGCCGGACATACGGTTCGTTGCCTGGTGCGGGCCGGATCGGAGGGGAAGCTCGCCGTCCGGGAAGGGGTGGAGGTCCGGCATGGCGACGTGACCGAGCCGGAAACCCTGGAGAGCGCCCTGGAAGGGTGCGACGCCGTCATTCACCTGGTCGGCATCATCCGCGAGTTTCCGGGGAAAGGGATCACCTTCAAACGGCTGCACTTCGAGGCGACCCGCAACATGGTCGAGGCGGCCGAAGCGCAGGGGGTGAAACGCTACCTGCAGATGAGCGCCAACGGCACCCGGGAGAATGCCGTCTCCCCCTACCACCAGACCAAGTGGCAGGCGGAAGAGGCGGTGCGAACCAGCTCGCTGGCATGGACGATCTTTCGCCCCTCCCTCATCTTCGGTCCCGGCGATGCCTTCGTCAACATGCTGGCCGAGATGATGCGCAAGCTGCCGGCGATGCCGGTGATCGGCGACGGCCGCTACCGGATGAGCCCGGTGGCGGTGGAGGACGTGGCGGCCTCCTTCGTCAAGGCGCTCACCCTGCCGGAGACGGTCGGCCGGACCTTCCACTGCTGCGGCCCGCAGAGCCACAGCTACGACGAGGTTCTCGACCTGATCGGCGCAGCGTTGGGAAAATCGCACGTCGCCAAGTTGCACCACCCGGTCCTGCTGATGAAACCGGTGGTCGCCCTGTTCGAATCGATTCCCGCCTTTCCTCTCACCAGCAGCCAGATGACCATGCTTCTGGAGGGGAACGAGTGTGACCCGGCCGAGTGGGCTGAGGCCTTCGGTATCAGGCCGCGGGAGTTCGCCGAGGGGATCAAGCGGTATCTGAGGGCGTGAGATGAGCTTCGGCCCCCTTAACATCTCGGCCTCCTTAACCACCGCCAAGGGCAAAACCTCCGGAGAAATCCCCCCTCGCCCCCTTTGCCAAAGGGGAAAAAATCCCTATTAACGCTCCGATCTTGGGCGGTCGAGCCGCTCGCAGACCAGCCGCTTGAACTGGGAGACACTGAGAATGGTCGTGGTGAGAAGCTTCTGCGCTTCGGCAAAATCCCGGTCACCGGTAATCAGGTAATCCGCCTTGGCGGCGAGGGCGCAGGCGATGAATTTGGCGTCCTTGCGGTCGCGCGGGAAATCTACCCCTTCCGACCCGCTACAAGTCGTCGTCAGGACGTCGAGCATGGTGAACCATTGGTGCAGGATATCGGCTGGCAGGCTGAACTTCCTGCGGCCGAGAACCTCCCTGTATTCCGTCATGATCTCGGGGGTGACCAGCCACTCCATGTCATCGCGGGAAGCAATGAAGAGGGTGACCTCCTCCGGCGTCCGGTCTTTCAGGATTGCGGAGACCAGCACATTGGTATCGATTACAACCCTCATCGGCCGGTCCGATACGCCTCGACTTCTTCAGCGATCGCATCTTCGGAGATGGCCTTTGCCTGGGGCAGGGCCTGGGTCTTTTTGAATAGCGCCCGCAGCTCATCGGTCCGGGCCTCCTGATTCTCGTCTTCGGCGATCATCACCACCTCCACCCGCTGGCCGGGACGGAAGGGAAGGCCGGTCAATTCGAGTTTTGCCGGGTCCTTGATGGTCACATACTTTTTATAGGCAAACATGGCGGCCTCCGAGGGTCGGGATTGACCTAAACTTTACCACAACGAAGATTCATGGAGTTTTGCTCAGCGCTTCAACTGCTCACTTCCCCAGCCAGGACGGTAGTACGGAAAACAAGGGGCACTTCTCTGGTTTCCGCACCCGCCCTTGCCTCCGACCTCCTTAATCCTTCGCCTTTTCGTAAAAAATCTTCCCGACCCGCTTGATGTGCTCCAGCAGTTCCGGGGTGTCGATTTGATGGTGTAGGGAGAGATCGATCTTGTACGGCAACAGAAGCTCGTCCAGTTCCTGTTCGATTCTCAGCAGCAGGGATAGCGTCACGGCCTCGCAGCAAATGGTGAGATCGATATCCGACCCCGGGCGAAAATTGCCTTTGGCGCGTGAGCCGTAGAGAATGACCCGCTCAACTTCCGCATGCCCCGCGAAGACTGCCCTGATCTTCTCTATGGTGCTCGGCTTCAGGCCGAAACTTTCCAGACTCTCATCCGGCATTTTTCAGGCCCTGCATCCGCTGTTCGAAGGCCCGGAAGAGGCCGTTATACAGGGTGACCACCCGCTCGACGATATCATCGGCCACCTCCTGGTTGTAAGCGTGTGAAGTCAGATTTCGGCTCCGGATCATTTCCATCCACCCTTCACCATCCGTTACGAGGTTATTCTGAAAGGCCTCTCGGGTGGCGTCACGCGACCCCATGATCGAAGTGTTTCCCTGATAAGCGAAATAATCCTTCATCACGCGCCAGGCCAATTCGTGGGTGAACTCGAACGCCTGAATCAGCCCCTGTTTCTCCAGCTCCGACAAGGCGCGCTGATGGCTGAGCTCAACCGCCTTGCTGAGCTGTTGAAGGGCTTTCTGAAAATTATTAAAACGTTGCTGCCAGCGAACGTCGGGATCTCGCATCAAATCCTCTCCATCTGAGAAGGCTTTTTTCAATAAGAAGATGCTGAGCTGCAGATTTGTATAACACCGTATAACACGGATAGGTCCAAGTCAACGTATTGACAGCTCACATGGGCAACCGTTTTCTTGCGCAAAGCCTCTACCCCCGCATCGCCAGTTCCCGCTTCTCCAGCACCAGCATCCGGTCGCGCAGCCCGGCGGCCTTCTCGAACTCCAGGTCGGCCGCCGCCTTGAGCATCTCCTTCTTCACCCGCTCGATCTCCCGGCGCAGCTCGGCCGGCGAGCGGTATTCCCCCTCCTCCTCGGCCACCAGCGGCAGCTCCACGTAGTCCCGCTCGGCGATGTCCTCGAGGATGGTGCGCAATGACTTCTTCACCGTCTCCGGGGTGATGCCGTGCTCGGTGTTGTAGGCGAGCTGCGCCGCGCGGCGCCTTCCGGTCTCCTCGATGCAGGCCTGCATCGAGCGGGTCATCCTGTCGGCGTACATGATGACCCGGCCGTCGACGTTGCGGGCGGCGCGGCCGCAGGTCTGGATGAGGGAACGCTCGCTTCTGAGGAAACCCTCCTTGTCGGCGTCGAGGATCGCCACCAGCGCCACCTCGGGGAGGTCGAGCCCCTCGCGCAGCAGGTTGATGCCGACCAGCACGTCGAACTTCCCCTGGCGCAGGTCGCGGATGATCTCCATGCGCTCCACCGTATGGATGTCCGAGTGGAGGTAGCGCACCATGATCGCCAGCTCCTCCAGATAGCCGGTGAGATCCTCGGCCATCCGCTTGGTCAGGGTGGTGACCAGAACGCGGTAGTCCTTCTGGACCGTCGCGCGGATCTCGTGGATCAGGTCGTCGACCTGCTCCTTGGCCGGACGCACCTCGATCGGCGGGTCGACCAGGCCGGTGGGCCGCACGATCTGCTCGACCACCACCCCCTGCGCCTTCTGCAACTCGTAGTCGGCCGGAGTGGCCGAGACGTAGAGGGTCTGCAGCTCTTTCGCCTCGAACTCCTCGAAGGTCAGGGGACGGTTGTCGAGGGCCGAGGGGAGGCGGAAGCCGTAGTTGACCAGGGTCTCCTTGCGGGAACGGTCGCCGCGGTACATGGCGCCGACCTGGGAGACGGAGACGTGGCTCTCGTCGATGAAGAGCATGGCATCCCCGGGAAAGTAGTCGAAAAGCGTAGCCGGTGGCTCTCCCGGCTGGCGTCCGTCGAGAAAGCGCGAGTAGTTCTCGATCCCCTGGCAGTAGCCCATCTCTTCCATCATCTCGATGTCGAAGAGGGTACGCTGCTCGATGCGCTGCGCCTCGAGCAGCATGTTGCGCTCGCGGAAATACTGGATGCGCTCGCGCAGCTCCTCCTGGATTTCCTTGATCGCCCGCTCCAGGGTGGGGCGGGTGGCGACGTAGTGGCTGGCCGGGAAGATGGCGGTGCGGCCGATGCGGTCGAGAACCCGGCCGCGCAGCGGGTCGATCTCGGAGACCGCCTCGACCTCGTCGCCGAAGAACTCGACCCGGATCGCCCGGTCCTCCTCGTAGGCGGGGAAGATCTCCACCGTGTCGCCGCGCACCCGGAAGCTGCCGCGGTGGAAGTCGACGTCGTTGCGCTCATACTGGATCTCCACCAGCCTTTTCAGCAGCGCGTTGCGGTCGAGCGCCATCCCCTCCTCCAGCCGCACCAGCATGCCGTAGTACGCCTCGGGCGAACCGAGGCCGTAGATGCAGGAGACGGAGGCGACGATGAGCACGTCGCGCCTGGAGAGCAGCGAGCGGGTGGCGCTGTGCCGCATCTTGTCGATCTCCTCGTTGATCGAGGAGTCTTTTTCGATGTAGGTGTCGGTGACCGGGACGTAGGCTTCGGGCTGGTAGTAGTCGTAGTAGGAGACGAAGTACTCGACGGCGTTGTGCGGGAAGAGCTCCTTGAATTCGCCGTAGAGCTGGGCGGCCAGGGTCTTGTTGTGGGCCAGCACCAGCGTCGGCCGCTGCACCTCGGCGACGACGTTGGCCATGGTGAAGGTCTTGCCGCTGCCGGTGACGCCGAGCAGCACCTGGTGGCGGTCGCCGCGGCGGATCCCCTCGACCCGTTCACGGATCGCCTGCGGCTGGTCGCCGCGGGGCTGATAGTCGGATTTGAGTTCGAATTTGGCCATCTGCTTTCTTCCAACGGCGTAGGGGCGCAGCATGCTGCGCCCCTACGATTCTGCGTAATCCGTTTTGTAGGGGCGCCCCTGGTGGGCACCCTCGGGCAGGCACAAGGCCTGCCCCTACAGGACCTACTTCACCTTCCAGCTCGTCCCTTCCTTCGAATCGAGCAGTTCGATCCCCTTGGCCGCCAGTTCGTCGCGTATGGCGTCGGCGCGGGCGAAGTTGCGCTCCTGGCGGGCCTGCCGGCGTTCGGCGATTAGCCGCTCGATCGCCTCCGGGGTGAGGCCGGTCGCCTGCAGCCCCTCCGCCTGACTCCTGGCCAGCCAGGCGGCGGGATCGGAGGTGAAGAGCCCCAGCACGCCGCCGAGCTTGAGCAGCTTGCTGCGGGCGTCGCGCAGCACCGCCAGCGACAGGGAGCATTCGTCGAAGCGGTTCTCGGTGATCAGCCGGTTC
>DASPGW010000047.1 GCA_035620395.1 Desulfuromonadales bacterium
CATCAGGGCGTTGAGGACGGCGGCGGCGATCGCCGAGCCCCCCTTGCGGCCGCGGCAGGTGATGAAGGGCAGGCCCGAGGCGAAGAGCGCCTCCTTCGACTCTTCGGCGCCGACGAAGCCGACCGGCACGCCAACCACCAGGGCGGGGCGTGCCGCGCCCGTCGCCGCCAGCTGCAGCAGTTCGAAGAGAGCGGTGGGGGCGTTGCCGATGAGGTAGATGCCGCAACCCGCCGCGACCCCCTTGCGGGTGGCCAGGATCGAGCGGGTGATGCCGAGCGCCCGGGCCTGCGCCGCCACATCGGGATCGGCGACGTGGCAGCGGATATCGCCGCCCAGGGCGGCCAGCCGCGTTTTGTTGACTCCGGCCAGCACCATGTGGGTATCGCCGAGGACCGAGGCGCCCTGGCGCAGGGCGGTGATGCCGGCCTCTACCGCCCCCGGCGAGAAACAGGTGGTACGGGCGAAGTCGAAATCGGCCGTGGTGTGAATGATGCGTCGCACCACCGGCCACTGGCGACCGACGTAGCCGTGCGCGCCGACCTCGCGGTCGATGATGGCAAAACTCTCGGCCTCGATCGCCGAAGGATCAAGGATAGCAGCGGCGCCGGCCATTGCAATCATCCCTTGCCGGCGGCGACTCGCACCGGCGCCTCGGTCCAGCCGGCCCCGGCCAGGGACGTCCCGATGCGCTCGCAGACGATCTCGCCCAGCTTCGGGTGGACGCCGAGCGGCTCGCCGAGGATCATTTCCAGATCCGGGTAGCGGCGGCCGGCCTCTTCCAGTTCGGCAGGCAGGTCCTCGAGCACATGGGCGCCGGCGAAGAGAAAGTAGGGATAGAGCAGGAGACGGGTCGCGCCCTGCGCCACGCAGCTGTCGATCCCCTGCTGGATGTTGGGGGCGTGCTGCTCGCGGAAGGCGACCTCGACGATCGCGCAGCCGGTCCCCTCGCGCACCATGGCAGCGATCGCATGCAGGGCTTCGTTGGCCTCGGGGATGCGCGAGCCGTGTCCCATCAACAGAATTGCCGTACTCATCGTTTGCTGCTCCTTTACCGATAAAAAAGCCCCCGGCGATTTTGCCGGGGGCCAGATGGACGCCACCCGTCGACCGCCTTTGCCGTCAGCGGTCAGAACTCATTTCAAGGCAGGCTTTCTGGCTCCGGGATCCTCCCTCCCCCTCCCCTTCCCGTCCGGCTTGCTGACCGGGCAGTGGGCTCCTGAGGGTTCGGTCCCCCGTCACAGCGGCGGGTCCGCGGGAGATTCGCACTCCCTTTCCTGCGCCTGGAAACGTTATAAATCGTGGTAGGGGCGCTGCTTGCTGCGCCCCGGGGCAGAGCAAGCGCCGCCCCTACGCGAGAATTAAACCTTGTCTCCCTTCAAATCCCCCCGGAATAGCGCCGAAGCGCCGCGCGAAGCGCAGAAGTCGCCGCACATGGTGCAGGTCGCCTCGTCCTCGGGGACGCGGCTGGCGCGGATGGCCCGTGCGTCGGCCGGGAAGAGGGCGAGCTCGAACTGCTTCTCCCAGTCGAGGTCGCGCCGCGCCTTGCTCATCGCCTTGTCCCGCTCGCGGCCCCGCTCGGGGTACTTGTTCATGTCGCCGATGTAGGCAGCCACCTTCGCCGCCTTCACCCCCTGGCGCACGTCTTCCTCGTTGGGCAGGGCCAGGTGCTCGGCCGGGGTGATGTAGCAGATCAGGTCGGCCCCGTAGCGGCTCGACTGGGCGGCGCCGATGGCGGCGGTGATGTGGTCGTAGCCGGGAGCGACGTCGGTAGCGATGGGGCCGAGCATGTAGTAGGGGGCGTCACCGCTCATCCGCTTCTGCAGCCGGATGTTCCCCTCCACCTCGTCCAGGGGCACGTGCCCCGGTCCTTCGACCAGCATCTGGCAGCCCATCTCGCGGCCGAGTTCGGCCAGTTCACAGTTGATGAGCAGTTCCTGGATCTGCGCCCGGTCGGAGGAGTCGTGGATCGCCCCGGCGCGCAGGCCGTTGCCGAGAGAGAGAACCGTGTCGTACTTCTTGAGGATCGCGACCACCCGGTCGAACTTCTCGTACAGGGGATTCTCCCGGTTGTTGGCGAGCATCCAGGCGACCATGGAGACGCCCCCCTTGGAAACCAGCCCGCCATAGCGATACCCCTGCTTGCGCAGCCGCTCGATGGTGTAGAGGTTGATGCCGCAGTGCACCGCCATGAAGGCCATGCCGTCGGCGCACTGCTTTTCAATCAGGTCGAAGAGCATCTCCTCGTCGAGTTTGTTGGGGTCGCCGTATTTGCGGGCCGCCTCGCAGAAGGCCTGGTAGAGGGGGACGTTGCCCACCGGGAGATCGACGGCAGCGAGCACCTCGCGCCGCACCCGGTCGAGGTCGCCACCGACGGAGAGCTCCATCAGGGTGTCGGCTCCGGCCTCCTGCGCCGCGAGCGCCTTGCGCACCTCGGCGGCGTAGTCGACGATGTCCGAGGAGGTGCCGATGGAGGCGTTGACCTTGGTCCGCAACCCCTTGCCGATGCCGACCGCCTGCGGCTTGCGGTTGTGGTTCCAGGGGATGACAATCTTTCCATCGGCCACCATCTGCCGGACAAACTCTTCACTGAGCTGTTCATTTCGGGCGACGGTCGCCATCTGCGCCGTGACAATGCCCTCGCGGGCGAGTTCGATCTGGGTCTTCAAAACAAATTCTCCTTCTTGCCACAGAGATCACCGAGGACACCGGGAAAAACCTTTGGATGTTGCCCTACTCCTCTGCGCTCTCTGTGTCCTCGGTGGCTAATTATCCTTGTATTTCTTGCAGTTTTCCACGAATGCCGCCGCCAGCCCCGGGTTGCTGCCAAAGTGCAGGTGGACGTAGGAACCGAGGACGTTGTGCACCCGGTACCCCTCCGGTCCGAGATCTTCTCCGCCAGGGCGGAAAAGGCGGTAACACCGTGCTACTTCCACCGGCATTTCCGTCTCCGAGTAGTGAAACTCGTGTCCGCGCGCCACGGTTCCGGCCGGACCGAGGATCGTATCACGCGCGAAGGTCACCTGCCGGTAGCCGAGTGCCTTGCGTTTCGTCAACATACGCACCCGGGCGGGGAAGACTCCGGCCATCGACCGTCCGTCGATCGATTCGGCGAGCAGCATGAAACCGCCACACTCGGCATAGACCGGCAGGCCGGCAACGGCCGCCTCCCGAATCTCCCGCAGCAGGCCCACGTTCTGCGCCAGCCGCCCGGCGTGCAGCTCGGGATAGCCGCCGGGGAGGTAGAGGCCGTCGGTCCCCGCAGGCAGGGCCTGGTCGTGCAAGGGGGAGAAGGGGACGATCTCGGCCCCCGCCGCCTCCAGCAACTCCAGATTCTCCGGGTAGCAGAAGCAGAAAGCCTCGTCCCGGGCGACGGCGATGCGGACCTTAGGTGTCAGGTCTACACATTTGCCTGTCTTGTCAAATGTGTAGACCTGACACCTCGCCTGCTTTGGCAAAGGGGGGGGCAATACCAATGCCTCCACATCCACATGCCCCTCCAGCCAGTCCGCCAGCCGGCCGTAAAAATCTTCGTCCGGCTCCGTCTCCCCGGCGGTCACCAGACCCAGATGCCGCTCGGGGAGGGCCAACTCCTCCTCTCGAGGCAGGCAGCCGAGCAGCGGCGGCAGCCCGGGGACAGAGGCGAGGGCGTCCCGCAGCAGCTCTGCATGGCGCGGGCTGCCGACACGGTTGAAAATCACGCCGGCGAACTCGAGACGCGGGTCGAAGCGGCTGAACCCCTGCACCAGGGCGGCGGCGCTGCGCGCCTGGGAACGGGCGTCGACCACCAGCAGAATACGCCCCCCCAGCCAGCGGGCGATCTCGGCGGTGCTTCCCGCGTCGCTGTCGCCGGCGGCGCCGTCGAAAAGTCCCATCACCCCCTCGACCACTGCGACCTCGGCACCGAGGCAGCCGCGGCCGAAGGTTTCGCGGACACCCCTTTCTCCGCACAACCAGCCATCGAGGTTGCGCGAGGAACGACCGCAGACGGCGGCGTGATGGCCAGGGTCGATAAAATCCGGACCCACCTTGAAGGGGGCGACCGCCAGCCCCCGCCGATGCAAGGCAGCCAGCAACGCGAGGGTGACGGTGGTCTTGCCGCTGCCGGAAGCGGGCGCGGCGACGATGAGCGTTCGCATCGAAACCTTTACTTATCCGCAGATGAACGCAGATTTTCGCAGAAAAGACTGAAGGCCATGAGCCTTCGAATTTAATCTGCGTCCATCTGCGGATCAGCCATTGAGCAGTTGAACCACAGCCTTGCCGTCGGCGAAATAGTCGATGATGTTCAGACAGCCGTACGCCTGCTCGATGTGGAAGAGGCGGTCGAGGGGGGCACCGATGGCGTCGAGCAGGATGACCCGGTTGACCCCGCCGTGACCGACCACCAGCACGTCCTCCCCCGGATGGGCGGCGACGATCCCGGCAACCGTCGGGCGCACCCGCCCGGCCATGTCGAGCAGGCTTTCGCCGCCGGGGACACGGTAATGGACGATGTCGTCGAGACGGGCTTGCCACTGCTCCGGGCAGGTAGCCTGCAACTCCTGCCAGGTTTTCCCCTCCCAGTCGCCGATATGCAGTTCGCGCAGCTCCGGCTTCGCCGCCGGCTCCAGGGCGAAGGTGCGCGCCAGCAGCCGGGCTCCCTCCAGACAGCGGGAAAGGTCGCTACTGTAGACGGCGTGGATGGTCTTCTTTCGCAGGCGCATCTGCAGCAGGCCGAACTGGGCCTCACCCTCGGGGGTCAGACGGACGTCCGCCTGGCCGTTGTAGCGCTTTTCCTCGAACCCCTCCACCTGGCCGTGGCGTACGAGATAGATGCGGGTGCGGGTCATGGGAGCTCCTTTGGGTAAGACTCAGTACAGGGTCAGCACTGCCAGCAGGGTGAACACCTCGGTCAACTCCGTAGAAGCGCCCAGCACGTCGCCGGTGACCCCGCCAAGACGGCGCTTGAAGTAGCGCAGCAGCAGGAGAGCCGCCAGCCCCAGGAGGAGAAGCAGCACGCCCCCCTTCCAGCCGAACAGGATCAGGGCCGCCGCCGTCAGGGTCACCCCGGCAAGGAGGAACTCCCGCCCGCCGACATGGTCGACGAAGGCGGCGCCGGTCCCCCCTTCCGGCCGCACGTAGGGAGCGCAGCAGGCGAGCACCACCTGCACCCAGCGGCCGGCGGCGGGCATGAAGACCAGGGCCGCCGGCTTGACTACCTGCGGCACATTGTGCAGACAGACGTACTTGAGCAGCAGAACCATCATCAGACTGACCGCCCCCATCGCCCCCACCCGGCTGTCCTTCATGATGCGCAGGGACCTCTCCCGGTCGCGGCTGCCGGCCAGGCCGTCGATGACGTCGGCCATGCCGTCCAGATGCAGACCGCCGGTGATGACGATCATGATCAGCACGAGCAGGCTGTCGAGCACGCCCCGCGGTACCAGGGGAGCGAGCGCCCAGTTGATGGCCACCAGGAGGAGCCCGATGGTGAGGCCAACCGCCGGGAAGAGGCCCATGCTCCGGGCGAGCTGCGGCGGCTCCGTCGGCAGTTCACGGGCGACGGGGAAAATCGTCAGGAAGCCGCCGGCAATGCGGAATTCCTCCCAGCCCCGGCTCATCTCTCGTCCCCTCTGGCCACCCCGGCCTCATCGAAGGTCTTCACCTCGCGCAGCGCCTGCAGCGCCGCCTCGATCAGCCCCATGGCCAGGGCCGCGCCGGTCCCCTCGCCGAGGCGCATTTCAAGGTCGAGCATCGGCCGCAGACGGATCCGCTCCAGCATGTGTGCATGGCCGATCTCCACAGAGCGATGGGCGGCGAAAAGGTAGTCGCGCACATGCGGATGCAATTCCGAGGCAAGCATGGCGGCGGCGGTGGAGATAAAACCGTCGACCACTACCGGGATTTCCAGGGCGGCGCAGCCGATGATCAGGCCGGCGATGCCGCCGATTTCGTAGCCTCCCACCTTGGCCAGGACGTCGACCGGATCCCCGGGGTCGGGAGCGTTGACCCGCAACCCCTCCTCGATGACCCGGATCTTGTGGGCCAGCGCCGCATCGTCAATCCCCGTTCCGCGATGGGTGACCTGGGGGACCGAGAGCCCGGTGAAGACGGCGGCAATCGCCGCGGACGGAGTGGTATTGCCGATCCCCATGTCGCCGGTGCCGACCAGGTCGATACCGGCGTCGCGGCAGGAGGCGGCGAGCTCGATGCCGGTTTCCAGGCAGCGGATCGCCTCCACCCGGCTCATCGCCGGCCCCCTGGCGAAGTTGGCCGTCCCCCGGCCGATCTTCTTGAGCAGCAGGCCGTTCATCGGTTTGAACTCGAAGTCGACTCCCATATCGACGACGATCACCTCGGCGCCGACATGGCGGGCCAAAGCATTGATCGCCGCCCCCCCTTCGAGGAAGTTGAAGACCATCTGCGGCGTCACCTCGCGGGGAAAGACGCTGACTCCCTCTTCGGTCACCCCATGGTCGCCGGCAAAGGTGAAGACGACCTTCTTCTGCACGGTGTCGCGGCCGGTGATGGCGGCAAAACGGCGGGCGAATTCCTCCAGTCGACCAAGGGACCCCTGCGGCTTGGCCTGGCGGTTGATGCGGTCCTGAAGGGCAGCAATTTTTTCTGAATCAACGGGGCGGATAAGGGAGAGAGTGGCATCGAGAGTCATATCTTTGCGCATGTTTGCTCCAAAGAATTCTTCAAGGGTCTTATAGGTCCCATATGTCCCATAGGTCTCATTGGTCCTATCAGAAGGTTCACTTCAACCGCAGCGGCAGCCCGGAAACCACCAGCCAGGCCTCGTCGGCCGCGGCGGCCAGACGCTGATTGACCTCGCCGGCCAGGTCGCGGAACTGTCGGGAAAGACGGTTGTCCGGCACGATTCCCGAGCCAACCTCGTTGGAAACGATGAAGAGCGGGGCGGACAGCGACGGCCACAGGGTGATAAAGCGCTCCACTTCCTGCCAGACGCCGGATTCGCTCTCGTCGCAGTGAAAGAGGAGGTTGCACAGCCAGAGAGTGACGCAGTCGAGTAGAATCCCCCCCTTGCCTGCTGCCGCCGGCGGCAGCCGCCCGGCCAGCGCCAGCGGTTCCTCCAGGGTTTCCCAGCGCGTCCCGCGGCCGGCCCGGTGCCGCAGCACCCGCTCGGCCATCTCGGCGTCGCCGATGCCGGCGGTGGCGACATAAAGCAGAGTCCCTTCGCAGCGCTCGGCCAGCGACTGGGCAAAGCCGCTCTTGCCCGAGCGGGCGCCGCCGGTGATGTAGGTCACACGGGCCATTTCAGTACTCGATTCCTCGCCGGGCCGGCACCCCGGCATCATAGGGATGCTTCAGCTTCTCCATTCGGGTCACCAGGTGCGCCCGGGCCAGGATTTCGACCGGGGCCTGGCGGCCGGTCAGCACCAGTTCGACGCCGGCCGGCCGCGCATCGAGCCAGTCGAGCACTTCGTCCAGCGGCAGGTACCCCCGGTGCACGGCGTTGTTGACCTCGTCCAGCACCACCAGGTCGAGACCACCGGCGGCGATTCTGCGCCGGGCGGCGGCGAAGGTCTCGCGGACGCTGCGGGCAACCGCCTCCCGGTCCGGCTGGCCGCCGATGATGCCGAGCCCCGAGGTGAGGATTTCCACCCCTGCGACCTTCTGCAGAAAAGCAATTTCGCCGCTCGGCGGTTCGGCCGGCTTGAGGAAGCGGACCAGCAACACCTGCAGCCCCTGGCCCAGAGCGCGCACCACGAGGCCGATCGCTGCCGTGGTCTTGCCCTTTCCCTCTCCCGTGTAGACCTGGATTTGTCCCTGCTGCATCCCCTGCCCGTGGCCGGCTCGGCCGGCAAACTCATTGAATATTCGAGTGAACAAAAAAACCCCGGACTCGTAAAAAGAGTTCGGGGTCACCTGCGGCGGCCGTCCGAACCCCTCCCGCGAAAGGTCGGTCATCAGCATCCGGGCAGGTCTCCTGGCTCGTGGATCGCCTTACTCGCCGGGCCTTCCCGCCCCGGAATGGGGCAGTGGCAAAAATTCCGGCTTTCATCACCACATACAGTTGCGGGGCAGCGAGGGGGTCACACCCTCTTCCCTATTCTCCCGCCTCAAACCGTAGGCTGATGAAAAACGCCCATCTGCTGCGTTGCCCTCATCTTCGTCGCTGCGGCGTACATTCCATGTACGCCTCACTCCTCAGATTTCAGCTGCCTTGCATCTGGACATTTTTGATCAGCCCAAGCACACCCTGCTACGGCTTCGGCGGGCACCCGGATGTTGGATTGTCGGCCATTTGTAACAGAGGGCGGCCGACAGTGTCAACGCAAAACGCCGTCTTTCAGCGGTAGCGGAGCTTGAGCAGCAGCAATACCAGGGTATTGGTGGTGGCCAGCAGATTAATGGTGATAAAGACCGGATCGCCGGCGAAGATGGCGTAGGCGGTATAGAAGATGCCACCGACGAGAATGGAGAGGAGCATGTAAACCGAAAGGTCGCCGGTCGAGCGGGTACGCAGAACCTTGATGATCTGGGGGACAAAACCGAAGGCGACCATCAGGCCGCCGACCAGGCCGAGCCACTGCATCAGGCGTTATCCTCGCCAAATGCGGGGAAATCTTCGCCGTCAGCGCCGGACGCATCCTCTTCCAGGGCCGCCTCGAGGCGCTGCCAGATCTCGTCGCGCCCCTCCCGCGTCGTGGCCGAAAAGAGGGTGAAGGCATCCAGGGGCAGACCGGTCGCTTCGAGGATCGGCTTGATCTGCCGGTCGCGCTGCCCGCGGCCGACCTTGTCGGCCTTGGTGATGACCGGGACGGTGGGAATCTCGAACTCCTCGAGCCAGTCCAAAAGCTGCAGGTCCTCCTCGCGGGGAACGCGGCGGATGTCGAAGAGGATCACCACCGCCTTCAGGCTCGTGCGGCTCTCCAGGTAGGTGCGCACCATCGGCCCCCACTCCTTCTTCACCGCCAGCGGGACCTGGGCGAAGCCGTAGCCGGGGAGGTCGACCAGGTGAAAGGTGCCGTTGATGCTGAAGAAATTGATCAGCTGAGTGCGCCCCGGGGTGGAGGAGGTGCGTACCAGCGCCTTGCGGTTGACCAGGACGTTGATCAGAGAGCTCTTGCCGACATTGCTGCGACCGGCAAAGGCCACCTCGGGGAGTTCTGTTTCAGGGTAATGCGCGGGCCGGGTGGCGCTTTTGACGAAATCGGCCGATTTGATGATCAACGTGTGGCTCCGTACCGGAAATGATTAAAAAATCGAAAATCTGCGGCTAGCATAGCCCAGACCCGGAGCGAATGCAACGTTCGCAGGCACGCTGCAAATTTGCTCCTTTGCCAAACACAACCTCTTTGGTATCATTTCAGTACTTTATTGGCGACAGACGACACCGGCAGGCCGGCAACTCTCACAAGGAGGAAATGAATGCTCAGCCAAAAGCTTCAGGACGCGCTCAACGAACAGATGAAAAACGAATTTTTTTCGGCCTACCTGTACATGGCCATGGCCGGTTACTTCCAGTCCGAAGACCTGCCCGGATTCGCCAGCTGGATGCGGGTGCAGGCTCTCGAGGAGATGACCCATGGCGAAAAGTTCTTCACCTTCATCTGCAGCGTTGCCGGTCGCACCGAGTTGCGGCCCATCGACGGGCCCAAAAACGACTTCAAATCGCCGCTCGAAGCCATCGAGTTCGGACTGAACCACGAAAAGTTCGTCACCGCAAGCATCGGCAATCTCATGGAACTCTCCCGTGCCGAGAAAAATCACGCCGCCGAGATCATGCTCAACTGGTTCGTCACCGAGCAGGTAGAAGAGGAGGCCAACTTCTCGCTGCTCATCCGCAAGCTCAAGCGGGTCGAAGGGGATGGCCGGGGATTGCTGCTGCTCGATCAGGAACTGGGACAGCGGGTCTTTGTCCCGCCTGCGGCCACGGGAGCCTGACACCGGAAAACCAGAAACCCGCAGAAAGGG
>DASPGW010000048.1 GCA_035620395.1 Desulfuromonadales bacterium
CCAATTTCAACAGCGTCCGGCGGCAGAGACCAGCCTCAAGTTCCCGGTCGATCCATTGCGGCCGGTCCACGGCGGCCAGACAGTCAGCCACCTGGCCGGCGCGGTCGAGACGGTCTAGGCCCTGCTGAATGTTGCCCGATCCTCGACAACGGCCGAAAAGAGCTTCCAGCAAATCAAGCTCATGCAGCAGTAGAAGCCCCCTGGAGGAGGCACCGGCGGCAAAAATCCCCGTCAGTTCGGCGCGCACCCGCTCGGCGGCAACCGTTGGCAACAAGCCGGTCGCCTCGCGCATCCAGTTCAGGGTGCGGGGTTCTACTGCCAGTCCAAGGGCGGTGCAGTGGCGAACCCCTTTCAGAACGCGCAGGGGATCATCCTGAAAGACCCCCGATGAGCAGCCGCGCAGAAGGCCGCACTTGAGGTGAGAGAGCCCGCCGAGGGGGTCGATCAGGGGAGGCAGACCGTTGTCAGCCACGATGGGCAAGGCAAGAGCATTGATGGTGAAATCCCGCAACCGCAGGTCGCCGGCCAGATCTTCTGCCCGATAGGGGGCGAAATCATAGGTGAAAGAGATAGCTTCCAACTGCCTCGTCACCACCCGGCTTTGCCGTCTCTCATCGTCGAGCATGAACCAGTGTCCGCCGACCGCGGCAGCGAAATTTCTAGCCAGTTCCGTCGGGTCACAAGAAACAGCGAAGTCGAGATCAGCGACCGACCGGCCCAGTTGCCAGTCGCGCAGAGCGCCACCGACCAGAAAACATTCCACGCCGGGGGGCAGCAGCGACGCCAGCAGGGGGACGCGGGCCTGCACCAGAGTATTCCGAAGTCGGGAGAAATCCATAGTTCGGCTCGCTAAAAACAAGGGGCGGGTCCAAGACCCGCCCCTGCTCCGATCAGGTGACTGCCATCCGGTCTCAGACCAGGTCCTGAACTGCCTGGTAGATGATGTCGAAGAGTTCCTGGATATTCTCCTCGGCGATGCAGGAGAAGGCGATACGCAGGTCGGTCTTGCCGATGGAGATGGCGCCCACGCCGTACTTGTCGAGCAGGTGCACCCGCAATTTCTCGGCATCGACCTTCTTCACCTTCAGGCACATGAAGTAGCCGGAATTGAAGGGGTAGTAGGTCCAGGCGCCGTCGTACTTGCCGCTATCGAGAACCTGCTTGGTCTTCAGGGCGCGGCCCTTCATGACCTGGAACTTCTCTTCCTTCTGGGGGAGAAACTGGGGCGAGCGCAGCCCCTCGATGACGAAGGTCTGAGACGGGTGCGGGCAGTTGGAGATCTTCGCCCGGATGATGCCCATGGTCTTCTTCTCCAGGGCGGTCATGACCGGAGTGTTCTCGTAGCCGTGGCCGTCGGCGAAGGTGATGAAGCCGGTGCGGAAGCCCCAGACGAACTCTTCCTTGGTGGCGCCGTCGAGCTTGACGGCGAGGATGCGCGGGTGCAGGTTGGCCAGCTTGCCGAAGAGGGACTCCTTCAGGCAGTCCTCATAGAAAAGGCCGAAATAGGCGTCGTCGGTCACGGCGACGATGTTACAGCCGGACTCAGCCACCTCAAGAATGGCAGCCACCAGCGCATCCCCCTCGGCCACCGTCGGGGTGTAGCCGCTGGGATTGTTGGGGAAGTTAAGCAGCACCACGGCCTTGCCCTTCTCTTCGGCCGAGTTCTTCAGCACCGCCTTGAAGGCGTCGACGTCGTAGCCGCCGGTTTCGGTAAAAGTCGGATGCTTCTTGATGATGCCACCGTTGCAAGTGCCGAAGGTCAGGTTGTAGTTGCCCCAAAGCATGTCGGGGAGAACGACGTGGTCGCCGGCACCGACGAACATGTCGCCGAGGATCGACAGGCCGTGGGTCAGGGCATTCGTGACCACCGGGTTGCTGAAATGCTTCCCTTGCAGGCTGGGGTTCTCGCGCAGCATCTTCTCCCGCCAGAGCGAGCGCAGTTCAGGCTTGCCGGCCGGCGGGGCGTAGGGATAGATGTCCTTGGGGTCAAAAGCGGAGAGCTTGTCCTGGATGCACTGCAGGTACATCGGCCCGCCCTTTTCGGTGGCGATGCCGATGGTGGCGTTGAATTTGTGGGCTTTCTCCTTCGCTTCAGCGGACTGGGTCAGAATCCCTTTAGGGAAAAAGAGATTCTTGCCGAGATCGGAAAGCATCTCCAAAACATGCGGACTGTGCTGGGCAAGCAGGTCGTTCAGTTCGATTGCCAATGGGTTCATTCTATCCTCCCGAAGCGAGTGAATTGGCCGGATCTTCGGCCGCCAAGGGGGTATTTAAACAGGAGGATGCAGACCTGTCAACGGGAATATGGGAGGCGGCTCACGCAGAAGGGAAAATTCTTCAGGGATGCTCCGCTCGCGCCAGGGCGAAGGTCTTCTCCGCCTCGCCTTGTTGCTGGCAGCCGATACCTGCAAACAACATCGGCAAAAACAGAAATGAAAATATATTCTGAACAGGTCTAACCTACGTCTTTCTCCCCGTCTCGCTGCCCCTTCGAACTGGCGGGCATCACAAACTCCCACCTCCTTCAGATTGGTCGAATATATCAATTACTCCGCCACTTTCAAGTACAGACAACCGCAACAACGAGTTGGCACGAGACGGTTGCACCCCTCCGGCAGCCATGCTAACCTCGCCTCAGCTCAAGACCATTTCCCGGGAGGCCGTATGCTGTTCATCCAGATCATTCTGCCGGTCTTCCTGATCATCCTGTCCGGCTTCGTCCTCGAAAAGCTCGCCAGCCTCGACTTCCGGACCCTCACCTACTGCTCTCTCTACCT
>DASPGW010000049.1 GCA_035620395.1 Desulfuromonadales bacterium
AACGTCGGCCGTCTGGTGACCGGCAATCCCCTGTTCCAGCCCTGCACTCCCTACGGCGTGATGAAGATGCTCGAGCAGACCGGCGTCGACCTTGCCGGCAAGGAGGTCGTGGTGGTCGGGCGCTCCAACATCGTCGGCAAACCGGTGGCGCTGATGTGTCTGGCCAAGCATGCCACGGTGACGATTTGCCATTCCCGCACCCGCGATCTTGCCGAACAGGTACGGCGGGCCGATGTGCTGATTGCCGCCGTCGGCCGCCCCGAGATGATCAAGGGGGGGTGGATCAAGCCGGGGGCGGTAGTGATCGATGTCGGCGTGAACCGCGTCGGCGAAAAGAAACTGGTCGGGGATGTCGAATTCGAAGCGGCGAAGGAAAGAGCCGGCGCCATCACCCCCGTCCCCGGCGGGGTCGGCCCGATGACCATCACCATGCTGCTGTTCAACACGGTGGAGAGCGCCAAACGCAGGGCCGCCAGGGACCGGCACTAGGCTGAGGGTTGTAGGCCCGGGAGAATACCCTCTGCCTTCTGCCAGTTGCCCGTTGCCGGATTTTTTATGATCATCAGCGACCAGAAAAGCAAAGAAGAACTCCTTCAGGTGCTGGACGGCAAGACCCGCCTCTTTCTGGTGGGGTGTGCCGCCTGCGCCACCGCCTGCAAGGCGGGCGGCGAAGAAGAGGTCTTCAAGATGCTGGAATGGCTCACTTCGGTCGGCAAGGAGGTGACCGGCAGTGTGGTCATCGACGAGGCGTGTCACATCATGCGCGCCGCCCGCGACCTGCGCCAGCACAAAGGCCAGGTCGAAGAGGCCGAGGCGCTGCTGGTACTCGCCTGCGGCGCCGGCATCCAGTCGATTTCCAGCAGTACCGACCAACGGGTCATCGGCGGGCTCAACACGCTCTTTCTCGGCAACATCCGGCGTTTCGGCCAATATGAGGAGAAGTGCTCCCTCTGCGGCGAGTGCATCCTCAACGAGACGGCCGGCATCTGCCCGGTTACCACCTGCGCCAAGGGGCTGCTGAACGGTCCCTGCGGCGGTATGGAAGAAGGGAAATGCGAGGCGGACCGGGAGATCGACTGTGCCTGGCACCTGATCTTCGAACGGTTGAAAAAACAGGGGCGGCCGGGGGTCTTCCGCCGTCCGGTGCCGCCCAAGGACTGGGGAAAAAAGCGCAAGCCGGGCAGGCATAAAATAACATAGGACCCATAGGACCTATGGGACTTGTGGGCCCTATGAGGTTGATTTAACATGTCTCGTCTTTCTCAGGCTCTTGCTGGCGGAGAATTCGTCGTCACCGCCGAGATCGCTCCGCCCAAGGGGGCTGACCTTGCGCCCGCCCTGGCGACGGCACGCGCCTTTGTCGGGGTGACGGCGGTCAATATCACCGACAACCAGGGGGCCAATATGCGCATGTGTCCCCTGGCGGTAGCGGCGCTGCTGGTGGGGCGAGGGATCGAACCGATCCTGCAGCTGACCTGCCGCGACCGCAACCGCATGGCCCTGCAGTCGGACCTGCTCGGGGCGGCGGCACTGGGTGTGGAGAACGTCCTGGTCCTCTCCGGCGATCATCTCCGTTTCGGCGATCACCCCGGAGCGAAGTCGGTTTTCGATCTTGATTCGGTACAACTGCTGCAAGTAGTCGACGGTCTGATGGCCGGTCACAATATGGCCGGCAAGCCTCTCGCCGGCTTCCCCCGCTTCTTCGCCGGGGCGGCGGTGACCCCGGAGGCCGAGCCCTTCGAGCTGATGTTCCAGAAATTCGCCAAGAAGGTGGAAAACGGCGCCCGTTTCTTCCAGACGCAAGCGGTATTCGACCCGGTCAAGCTCGAACGCTTCATGGCGGTGGCCCGGCCGCTCGGGGTGCCGGTGCTGCTCGGGGTGCTGCTGCTCAAGAGTGCCAGAATGGCCCGCTTTCTCAACGACAACATCCCGGGGGTCCGGGTTCCCGCCCAGCTGATCGACCGGTTGGAGCAGGCCGCCCGCCCCCTTGACGAAGGTGTGGCTATAGCCCGGGAGATGGTGGCCGCAGCGCGTCAGCACTGCCAGGGGGTGCATCTGATGACCCTCGGCTGCGAGGAGAGGATTCCGGAGATTTTGGGGTAAGGCAGGCACGAGGCAAAAGGCCAAAGGCAAGGGGCAGGGGGCAAGAACTGGGGGCTGGGTTTTGAATTTCCTTTGGCCTCGTGTCTGATTTCACTGGAGGTACCATGCTGAAGAAGACCCCTCTGAACGAGGTACACAGAAAACTTGGCGCCCGCATGGTCGAGTTCGGCGGTTGGGATATGCCGGTGCAGTACAAAGGGGTCATCGAAGAACACCTGGCGGTGCGCGGCGCCGCCGGGCTTTTCGACGTCTCCCACATGGGGGAGATCGAGGTCAAGGGTCCCGGAGCCCTCGCCTATATTCAGGAACTGACCATCAACGACGCTGCTACGCTGGTCAACGGCCAGATCCAGTACAGCGCCATCTGCTACCCGCATGGTGGAGTGGTGGATGATGTGACCCTCTACCGTTTCGACCACGACCATTACCTCTTCTGCGTCAACGCCTCCAATACCGACAAGGATTTCGCCTGGATGGAGGAGGTGCTCGAAGAGGGAAACTTCCCCGACGTAGCGCTGCGCAACCGCAGCGATGACTTTGCCCAGCTCGCGCTGCAGGGGCCGGCGGCGCCGGCGATCCTCGCCCGCCTGACCGACACCGACCTGACGAAAATCGCTTATTACCATTTCTACGAGGGGCTGGTGGCGGAAGTGCCGACCATCATCTCCCGCACCGGCTATACCGGGGAAGACGGTTTCGAACTCTACTTCACCCCCCAGGCGGCGGAACATGTCTGGAACGCTCTGCTGGAAGCCGGGGCGCCGGATGGCCTGGCGCCGATTGGACTGGGGGCGCGCGACACCCTGCGCCTGGAGATGAAGTATGCCCTTTACGGCCATGAGCTCTCCCCCGAAATCACTCCCCTGGAAGCGGGGCTGGGATGGATCACCAAACTGGAGAAGCCGGGTTTCATCGGCCGCGACGCCCTGCTGCGCCAGAAACAGGCGGGTGTTCCCCGGCGACTGGTCGGCTTCCGGATGACCGAGGCCGGGGTGCCGCGGGCCGAGTATCCCGTTTTCGCCGGAGAGAGGGAGGTCGGCTGCGTGACCAGCGGTACCATGTCCCCAAGTCTGCGCATCGGCCTCGGCCTGGCGCTGGTCGAGACGGCCCAGGCCGCGATCGGCACGCCTCTGCAGATCGGCATCCGCAGCCGCCGGGTCGGGGCCGAGGTAGTCAAGACGCCGTTCGTGAAGAAATGATTTGATACGTTTGTTGTAGGGGCGCGAGTCATCGCGCCCTGGGCGCAATAAATTGCGCCCCTACATCCCATACAGGAGGCAGCCATGGAATTTCCGGAGGAATTGAAGTACACCGAAGAACATGAGTGGGTGATGGTCGAGGCTGATGTGGTGACCGTCGGCATCACCGATTTTGCCCAGGACCAGCTCGGCGACGTGGTCTTCGTCGAACTCCCCGCGGTGGGAACGATGGTCGAGGCGGGCAAGCCCTTCGGCGTCGTAGAGTCGGTCAAGGCCGTCTCCGATGTCTATGCGCCGGTTTCCGGCGAAGTGGTCGAGATCAACGAAGAACTCCCCGACGCGCCGGAAACCATCAACACCTCCCCCTATGACGACGGCTGGATGATCAAGATCAAGCTGTCCGCCCCGGCGGAACTGGAAGGGCTGATGGATGCCGATGCCTACCAGGAGTTCATCGAGGAAGAAGGATAAAGGTCCGGTTTTCCAGGAGTTGATTTCATGCGCTACATCCCCCATACCGAAGAGGATATCCGGCAGATGCTGGAAACTGTCGGTGTCGGCAGCGTCGAGGCCCTGTTCGAAGGGGTCCCCGCCGCTGTCCGGCTGAACCGTCCGCTCGCACTGCCGGCGCCTGCGGCCGAAAGCGAGCTGTTGCGCGAACTGGGCCGTCTGGCCGCTCGCAACGCCACCGCTGCCAGCCATCTCTCGTTTCTGGGAGGGGGAGCGTACAACCACTTCATCCCGGCGGTGGTCGACCAGCTCATCTCCCGCAGCGAGTTCTACACCGCCTATACCCCCTATCAGCCGGAAATCAGCCAGGGGACGCTGCAGGCGATCTTCGAGTACCAGACGCTGATCTGCCAGTTGACCGGGATGGACGCCGCCAACGCCTCGATGTACGACGGCGCCTCAAGCTGCGCCGAAGGGGTGCTGATGGCGGTCCGCGCCACCCGCCGGCGCAAGGTCCTGCTTTCGCGTGCCCTGCATCCCGAATACCGGGCGACGGTGGCCACCTACTGCCGCTACCTGGAGCTGGAAATGATCGAGATCCCCTTCGATGCCGCCGGTCGCACCGAGCCGGGTGAGCTGGAGCGGCTGCTCGACAAGGAAACGGCGGCCGTGGTAGCCGGTTACCCCAACTTCTTCGGCGTCATCGAGGATCTGGCGGCCATCTCGGCGGCCGCCCACGATTGCGGCGCTTACCTGGTGGCGGCGGTGCAGGAGCCGATCGCTCTGGGGCTGCTCAAGTCCCCCGGTGAGCTGGGCGCCGACATCGTCGCCGGGGAAGGGCAGAGCTTCGGCATTCCGCTCTCCTACGGCGGGCCGTATCTGGGGTTTTTCGCCGCGCGCAAAAAGGACCTCCGCTCCATGCCCGGCCGGCTGGTCGGCGAAACGGTCGACAGTGAGGGGCGGCGCGGCTTCGTGTTGACCCTGGCCACCCGCGAGCAGCACATCCGCCGCGAGAAAGCGACCTCCAATATCTGCTCCAACGAGGGTCTCTGCGCGCTGATGGCGACCATCTACCTGTCGCTCCTCGGCAAGCAGGGAATCCGCGAGGTGGCGAAGCAGAATCTGGCCAAGGCCGAGTACGCCAAGCAGAAAATCGCCGCGCTGCCAGGTTTTTCCCTCCCCTTCGCCGGACCGACGTTCAACGAATTCGTTGTCGAGGCGCAGGAAGGGGCGGACGTCGTTCTGGGCCGCCTGGAAGCCGCCGGCATTCTCGGCGGCATTGCCCTGGATCGCTGGTACGGCGGGATGCCGGGGCGCTTCCTCGTCTGCGTCACCGAACAGAACAGCCGGGAGGAGATCGATACGCTGGTCGCGGCCCTGGCGGGAGGTGGTCGATGAAGAGCCTGGGTACGACCGGACTGATCCTCAACGAAAAGCTGATCTTCGAACACTCCGACCCCGGTCGCAAGGGGTACAGCCTGCCGGCGCTCGACGTCCCCGAGGCCCCTCTGTCAGCGGAGTTGGCCCGCAATGAGGTCCCTGGCTTCCCGGAGCTCTCCGAGGTCGACGTGGTGCGTCACTTCACCCGGCTTTCCACCTGGAACTACGGGGTCGATTCGGGACTCTACCCCCTGGGGAGCTGTACCATGAAGTACAACCCCAAGGTCAACGAAGTGGCGGCGCGCCTGCAAGGGCTGGCCGGCGCCCATCCCTACGCGCCCGAGCATCTGGCGCAGGGGGCGCTCGCGCTCATGTACCACCTGCAGCAGGCGCTGGCGGAGATCTCCGGCTTCTCTGCAGTCACCCTGCAGCCGGCCGCCGGCGCCCATGGCGAGCTGACCGGGATGCTGGTCATCCGCGCCTGCCTCGAAGCCCGCGGCGACTCGCGCAAAAAGGTCATCATCCCCGATACCGCCCACGGCACCAATCCGGCCACCGCCGCTCTCTGCGGCTACGAAGTGGTGCCGGTAGCTTCCGACGGCATCCTCTCGGCGGCGGCCGTCGCGGCGGTGATGGACGGGGAGGTGGCGGCGCTGATGATCACCAACCCGAACACTCTGGGGCTCTTCGAGTCGGAGATCACGGAGATCTGCAACGTCGTCCACGCCAAGGGGGGGCTGGTCTACTGCGATGGCGCCAACCTCAACGCCCTGCTCGGCATTGCCCGGCCCGGCGACATGGGGATCGACGTCATGCACTTCAATCTGCACAAGACTTTCGCTACCCCGCATGGCGGCGGCGGCCCCGGCGCCGGACCGGTCGGGGTTACCGAGGAGCTGGCACCCTTTCTGCCGGTGCCGCTGGTGGTCAAGGACGGGGAGGTCTTCCGTCTCGACTATGACCGGCCGCACTCCGTCGGCCGGGTCAAGGCCTTCTACGGAAACTTCGGCATCCTGGTGCGCGCCTGGGCCTACATCCGCTCGATGGGACCGCAGGGGCTGCGGCACGCGACCGAGATGGCGGTGCTCAACGCCAACTACATCCGCGCCCGCCTGGAGGGGACCTACCATCTGCCGCACCGGCGCCGCTCCATGCACGAGGTGGTTTTCTCGGACCGCGACCTCGGCGGCGACTGCCACACCCTCGATGTCGCCAAGCGCCTCATCGATTATGGTTACCACCCGCCGACCATCTACTTCCCGCTGGTGGTCAAGGGGGCGATCATGATCGAGCCGACCGAGACCGAGTGCGTGGAGGTGCTCGACGAGTTCTGCGACGCCATGCTGGCGATTGCGAAGGAGACGCAGGAGAATCCGGACCTGCTGCACCAGGCGCCGCTCAAGACCCGCACCCGCCGGTTCGACGAGACGGCGGCGGCGCGCAACCCGCGGCTGAAATGGGAAGGATGAAAAACGAAGGGCTCCGATCGGGGCCCTTCGTTTTTGGTCAATAGATCATCCGGCGCGTGAGGTTGTACTGGAAGAAGGCGAAAATGGTGAGGGTCTCTTCCTTGTACGCGGCAGGTAGTCTGCCGTAGGGCGCGCCCTTGCGGACCGCCGCCAGCGCCTCTTCGTCGAGATCGCGGTAACCGGAGGATTCTCTCAGGAGCACTTCCTTCACAGAACCGTCGTGGCTAATGGTGATCTTCAGCAGGCAGGTTCCTTCCTCTCCCCGCTCCGCCGACCGGCGCGGGTAGTTCCAGACCCCGTAGATGTGGTCCCGGAAGCGCTGGAAGAAGGAGTGAAGCAAGTCCTTCTCCATATCAAGCCATACGGCGTCCCCATGCTCCACCTCTTCGCGGTATTTCTGCCGCCACTCGGCAATCTGCTTTTCGGCGACGGCTTGTGCGGCCTGAGTGGCCGAGGCCATTAGGGTCTTCATGCTGACGCCGGGGCGTTGCTCAGGCGAAGGGGGGGCTTCCGTTGTCGCCGGGCCCTCACCCGCAGGTCGTTTTTCAGCGGCCGCCGGCGTCTGGAGTGACGACTCGGTTCTGGCCCCTGGTGGCGCCGGCATGGTCGCCGGGCGGGCTGTGCGTGGCGTGCTGTCCTCAGGGAAATCGCCCTTCGGCGCTGTCTCCCGCTCCACCTGGCGATCCACAGACCCCAGTCGTTTGGCCGGTCTGGCGCGGGGCGTCTCCGGGGTGTCGGGTGGCAGGTCGAGTTCCCTCTCCCTGGGTTTGGGCGGTACAGTCGGAAGTAATTCGACGACTACCGGCTCCTTGGCCGGCGGGGGCGGAAAGAGGCTCAGCTCCGGCAGCAGATAGATCAGCAGCAGGTGCAGCAGCAGGGAGACGGTGATAAACCCCAGCAGCAGGGCGTTTTGATGGCGGTCGAGTTGCATGAATCCGTTGTATGAGAGTTGCGGCATCTTGGAACAGCTGCCATTATACATGATGGCAGCGATACGGGGCCAGTAATGATTTCCCGGAGGCGGCCTGGCCCGCTGTTAGAGGCAAAAAAAGTTGACCGTTCAAAGGCCATCGGGTATAAAAGAAAGCCGTATTCAAACTCTGTTTGGAGGAGGCACACTGACATGCATTTGGTTGATCAGATCAAGGCAAAGGCCCGCAAGAATCTGCAGACCGTCGTCCTGCCCGAGGGGTACGACGACCGGATGGTCCAGGCCGCCGGGCAGATCGTCAAGGATGGACTGGCTAAAGTGGTACTGCTGGGGAACCCCGAAACCCTGAAGGCCAAAGCAAAGGAACTGGGTGCCTCCCTCGACGGGGTGACACTGCTCGACCCCAAAACCTCGCCGAAGCTCGAATCCTACATTGACGAGTTGGTGGAACTGCGCAAGAAGAAGGGACTCTCCCGGGAAGAAGCGAAGAAGCTGCTGACCGGCGAGGACAACCTTTACTATGGATCGATGATGGTGCGGCTGGGGGATGCCGGCGGCGCTGTGGCCGGTGCCTTCAATACCACCGGCGACGTGCTGCGCGCCGCCTTCCAGGTGGTCGGCACCGCCCCCGGCATGAAGACCGTTTCCTCGGTCTTCCTGATGGTGACCAAGACCCCCGAGTTCGGCGAGAACGGCACCATCCTCTTCGCCGACTGCGCCGTCAACCCCAACCCCGACGCCCAGGCGCTGGCCGAGATCGCCGTCAGCACCGCCCGGAGCTGCAAAAGCTTCCTCGGCGTCGAAGCGCGGGTGGCGATGCTCTCCTTCTCGACCAAGGGGAGCGCCAGCCATGAGGACGTCGACAAGGTGCTCAAGGCGCTGGAGATTGCCAAGGGGCTCGACCCCAGCCTGCAGATCGACGGCGAACTGCAGGCCGATGCCGCCCTGCTTCCCAAGGTCGGTGCCAAGAAGGCTCCCGGGTCAACCGTCGCCGGCAAGGCCAACACCCTGATCTTCCCCGACCTCGACGCCGGCAACATCGGCTACAAGCTGGTCGAACGCCTGGCCGGCGCCGAGGCCGTCGGTCCCATCATCCAGGGTCTGGCCAAGCCGGTCAACGACCTCTCCCGCGGCTGCTCGGTGGATGACATCATCTCCGTCGCCGCCATTACCGCTGTTCAAGCGCAGGGGTGAGATGCAGGGGCGACGCAGGCGTCGCCCTTTCCCTTCAGAAAAAGCGAGAGGCCGGCGATTTTTTCGCCGGCCTCGATTTTTTTAGAGCAGGGCGAGGCATGCTCGTCCCTACGAATTACTTCCGCTGGAAATCCTTGCTGGCGAAGGCGTACTTGAAATTCATGTGGTCGGTGTAGGTTCCCTCGAGGATGGCGACGACGTCTTCGGTGAAGACCAACTCTTCGTCGGTGGGGATGACGAAGACCTTGACCGGCGAGTCGGGGGTGGTGATGACGCTCTCGCGCTTGCGGGTCATGGTGTTGCGGTTCTTCTCCCGGTCGAGGATGATCCCCATGTGCTCAAGGCCATCGAGGGCTCGTTCGCGGATCTGCCAGCCCATCTCGCCGACCCCGGCGGTAAAGACCACCGCGTCGAGCCGTCCGATGGCCGCGCAGTAGGAGCCGATGTATTTTTTGAGCCGGTAGGCCTCGATATCGAGGGCGAGGGCGCATTTTTCGCAGCCGTTCTCCGCGCCCTCGATGACGTCGCGACGATCGGTGAACTGCCCGGTGATGCCCAGAACGCCTGACTTTTTGTTGAGGATAGAGTCGATTTCCTTGGCGGAGAGCCCTTCCTTCTGCTGGATGAACATCGGGATGGCCGGATCGATATCACCGCAACGGGTCCCCATGACCGCTCCCTCGAGAGGGGTGAGACCCATCGAGGTGTCGACCGAGATGCCTCCCTTGATGGCCGTGTGGGAGACGCCGTTGCCGATATGCATGGTGATGATGTTGCAATCCTTGGGATCCTTGTCGAGCAGCACCGCCGCCCGTTTGGAGACGTATAGGTGGCTGGTGCCGTGGAATCCGTAGCGCCGCACGCCGTGCTTCTCGTACCACTCGAGGGGAACAGGGTAGGTGTAGGCGTGTTTGGGCATCGTCTGGTGAAAGGCGGTGTCGAAGATGGCGATGTGAGGCACGTCGGGAAGGACCGACTTGGCCGCCTCGATTCCCGAGTTGTTCGGCGGGTTGTGCAGGGGCGCGAGGTGCTGCACCTCCTTGATCGCGGCAAGAACGGCCTCATCGATCTTGACCGAGCAGGTGAACTTCTCGCCGCCATGTACGACCCGGTGGCCGACCGCGGAAATCTGATTCATGTCGCTGACCACGCCGTGCGCCTTGCTGGTGAGGGTCTTGATGATCAGATGAATGGCCACCTGGTGGTCGGGGCACTCGTACTCCTCCCGATAGGTTTCACGGCCGGGAACTTCATGGATGATGAAAGAGTCGCCGACGGTGACGCGTTCCACCATTCCCTTGGCGACGATCTCCCTGCGCTTCCAGTCGTAGAGTTGATACTTGACGGACGAGCTGCCGCAGTTCAATGCAAGGATATCCATTGCAGGTAACCTCCTCAGTTGTAGATATGGTTTTCTCTTTCGGCTCAGATCGGTAGAATGTCGTTTTGCCGAACCGGTTCCGTTCCCCGCGGCACCGTCGGGCAGGTCCTGTGCGACCATGACACCGGCCTGAAAACCCGGCAAAAAATGTCTTAAAAGACTATCGGAGTAGAACATGAATTGCAAGAAATTTTGTGTTGTCGGCGTGGGCTTTGGGGTGGACAGCGAGTCGCAAAGTGGTGTACCATGTCGACGGTTGTTAACCGGTTTACAAAACTTTTCCCGGAGGAGGTGATACCCATGGCCTATACCATCAATGAAGAATGCATCAATTGCGGGGCCTGCGAGCCCGTATGTCCCGTCAATGCCATCAG
>DASPGW010000050.1 GCA_035620395.1 Desulfuromonadales bacterium
TGGTGAATCTCGGGAATCAGCGGGCCGTTGGGACCGTCGGGCACTGATGCCGTCGTGAAGGTCGGAATGTCCGCGAGATGCGACACCTTCGCCAGAGCAATGACGTTCGAACGCAGCACCGGCAGGTCGATGTCCTTGACCAGTTGGAACAGCCCGCTCTGATGGTCGATCAGCAGCATGACGGCGTCCGCGGGGTCGATCATCCATTTGTTGACCTTGTTGGCTTTGGCCATGGCAACCTCCCGGAAAATGGAGCCTTCGGAACTGGCTGCTATCAGTTTACTGCTTGATATCGAAGCGTCAAAACGTGGAGGGGGAAGTGGGAAATATCAGAAAAAACAAAGCCTGCACATGGCGGGCTGGGGGGAATTGGCGGTAGCTATTTGTACTTATCGATGGATTCAGGAACCGTCCCCCCGTTAATTATCCGGGGAGGCAATAAACGGGACGGCTACAGCCGGTCGGCGGCATTCTTGTGATAGACGTCGAAGAAGATCACGCTGTTGTCGGCGACTTCATGGCAGAAGCCGCACTGCTCCGCCAGCTTTTTCCCCTCTTTGCGGCACTGTTCGCACCAGTGATAAATCAGCCGGTAGTCGCGCCGGCCGACGTACTTTTTGAGCCGGCCATGGTGAACGCCGTGCATCCAGCCGTCGGCGTCGGCGGGGTTGTGCAGGAGCCGGTTGATGACATCGAGGATGCGGCTGTGCCCCGGCGGGTCGTGCTTCTCGATCTTTTCGAGCTTGGCGGCGAAGGTCGGAGTGGGAAAGTAGATGAAGGGTGACATGCTTTTTCCTGCCTGCTAGGTCGGTCGGCCGTGGCGGCGGTATTTCCGGAGAAGGTGGAGACATGCTACTTGAAAATGCCGCCTTGGTAAAGATGGAAGACTTTCGCATTCAAAGAAGGAAGGTCTGGCGTTTCCGCGCGAAGAGAAATGACCAACCACGCCGGGGATTGTTCGGGCGACGCCTTGATTTCCTGCACCCATCTGACCGATAAAGGAAGAGAGAACGATATTCGGCAAACCCGGCGAGCCGACCAGAACCCAAGGAGGGAGCCATGCTCATCGAAAGAGAGGTCAAACCCGTTTTGCACCGGCAGAAATGCTCCGCATGCGGATATTACACCATCTACCGCGCCATACCCGCCGGCGAAAGTGCCACGGACACCTGCACCCACTGTGACCACCAGGTGGCCATCCCCTGGCATGGGGAAAGCCAGGCCTTATTCAAAAGCTTCGAAAGGTTTCTCAATGACCTGGAGGGAATCTACCCTGAACTCCAGGAGCTGAAAAATCCCGGGGATCATATTCTGCTCGATTAGGAGGGCCGAACTCGGCCGAGGACAAAAAAAGGGACTGGCTGCTTTACCGAAAAGCGTCTGTTCCCTTTTTCTTTCGCGGCGCCCTCATCCGTCATCGATAAACCTCATCATGACTGCCGATGTCGAGCAGGATGATCTCCTCCTCGGCGATCAGCAGGGTGAGGGTGACGCGATAGCTGTAGGTGAGCCGCACGGCATGGCAGCCGGTGAGGCGGCCGGAGAGGGGATGCAGGCCGAGGGCGGGCTGGAAGGGGTCGTGCTGCAGGTCGGCCAGAAGCCGGGCGAAGCGGGGCTTGAGCTCGGGATGTTTGCGGAAGAACTTGCGGGCCTGGCGCAGGAACTGCTCCGGCGTGGTGATGGTGAACATCAGGCCGGCTCATCGTCGGCATCGAGGGCCTGCAGCAGGTCGGCGGCACTCTTGAACTTCTGCACCCTCCCCGCCTTCGCATCCTCCAGCGCCGTCCGGACCCGCGCCAGGTAGGCCTCCTGCGCCTCGGCCACCAGTTCCTGGTAGCGCTCCTCGGTCAGCACCACGTACTGCGGCCGGTTGTTGCGGATCACGTGGATGTCCCCCTTCTCGATCAGCTCGTCCACGGCGGCGATGCCGCGGCGCTTGATCTCCTGGGCCGGAATGGTGTTCATATCGTTACCTCTTTTGGTACTTGATTTGGTACTTGAATCGTAGCAGGCGGGGAAGAGAATAGCAAGGGGCTACACGCTTCCACGTCCTCTGCGGTGCGGACGAATGAAGTGGGGTGTCCCCGTAATTCGGTGTGGAAATTTTACAGGACAAGAAAAGAGCACTGCTTTAGGATGTTGTGACGCTGAATTTCGCAAACCTGACCCGAAGCACTTCAGGGATGAGCGGAGCGGAGATAGGGGCAAATGAAAAAATCAAATAGTCGAGAACCTCTCCTGATTGAAAACGATGTAGATCTCAGAGCGTTCAATACGTTCGGTTTTTTCTGCCGGGCCTCCCGTCTGGTACGGGTGCGGAGTGTGGAGGATGTGTGCACGGTGATCGCTCACCCCGAGTTGGGTCGCCTGCCCAGGTTCATCCTGGGGGGTGGCAGCAACATCGTGCTCACCGGGGATGTGAGCGCCCTGGTCGTCAAGGTGGAGGTGCCGGGTCTGGAGCTGGTGGAAGCCCGCGAGGATGCCTGGATCGTTGAGGCCGGGGCCGGCGAGTCGTGGCATGGACTGGTGGAGTGGACGCTGGCCCGGGGGCTGCCCGGCCTGGAAAATCTGGCCCTCATACCCGGGACGGTAGGCGCCGCCCCGGTCCAGAACATCGGCGCCTACGGAATGGAGCTGGCCGAGCGTTTCGAATCGCTGGATGCGGTTGACCTGGCCACCGGCCATACCCGCACCCTGGACCGCAACGAATGCCGGTTCGGCTATCGGGACAGTGTCTTCAAGCGGGAGGCGGCAGGCGCCTTTCTCATCACCCGGGTCCGTCTGCGCCTGCCCCGGCCCTGGCAGCCGGTGCTCGGCTATCCGGATCTGGCCTCTCTGCCGGAGCAATCCGGCAACCTTGCTCCCACCCCCTCCGAGATCTTTGACCGGGTCTGCCAGGTGCGCAGGGCCAAACTGCCCGATCCCGCGGAGTTCGGCAACGCAGGCAGCTTTTTCAAGAACCCGGTGATCTCCTCCCGGCAGTTCCGCGCCCTCATCGAGCGGGAGCCGTCCATCGTCCACTATCCTCTCCC
>DASPGW010000051.1 GCA_035620395.1 Desulfuromonadales bacterium
CGATCAAGAACGAGGCCGGCAACGGCCTGAAGAACAAGACCGGCACCATCGCCATGGCCCGCACCCAGGAGGTCGACAGCGCCACCGCCCAGTTCTTCATCAACACCGCCGACAACAAGTTCCTCGACCATGGCGGCAGCAACCCCTCCGTCTTCGGCTACGCCGTCTTCGGCAAGGTCATCGACGGCATGGACGCGGTCTGGGCCATCGAACAGGTCGCCACCGGCAGCGCCGGCATGCACCAGGACGTGCCGAAAGAGGCGGTGACCATCAACAAGGTGACGGTTATTGAATAAAGGCAGGCACGAGGCCCTGGGCCCGAGGTCCTGAGTCGAGAGTCCGAAAGCGAAGGTCCAGGGGCATGGTCGGCACTCGACCCTGTTCCTGGACCTTCAACCTTTCACCTTTTACCTTGGGCCTCGGGCCTCGAACCTCGAACCTTCATGGTGAATCATGGCAGCAGACCGGTCATCCTTCATCCATCGCCTGTTCCGGGTCTACTACTATTTCAAGTTCTACCCCTTCCGCAAGGAGCGCCTGGAGCGGCGCGCCGCCGGAGCCGGGCGCGGCTTCGTCGGCATCCAGCTCGACGGCCTCTCGGCGCCGCACCTGCGGCAGGCGCTGGCGGCCGGCTACCTGCCCAACGTCGCCCGGCATCTGAAACGGGGGTACGTCCTGCGCGAATACCGCTCCGGGCTGCCGAGCACCACGCCAGCGGCGCAGGGGGCGATTTTCTGGGGTGACGGCCGGGGGATTCCCGCCTTCCGCTGGTTCGAAAAGAGCACCGGCCGGCTCATCAGCTGCAACGACCCCGACCACGTCCAGCACTTCCGCGAGCGGCTTTTCGCCGACCGGGAGGGGCTGCTGGCCGGCGGCTCTTCCTACGCCAACATGCTCGACGGCGGCGCCGCACGCAGCGTCTTCACCGTCTCCTCGCCCCACCCCCAGACCCTCTTCGGCCGCTTCGGCGGCGGCCGCGTCCTGCTGCTCATCCTGCTGCACCCCCTGCGGGTCTGCCGCGTGCTCGGCGCCAGCATCGCGGAATACTTCACCGACCGTTACGACCGCCGCCAGGCCCGCAAGACCCGCCCCTGGCAGGTCAGCGAAGGGCTTTTTCCCTTCATCCGCATCTTCTGCAACGTTATCCTTCGCGAGTTGCAGACCTTCGGCGTCATCGCCGATATTTATTCCGGCGTGCCCGCCATCTATACCACCTACAGCGGCTATGACGAACTCGCCCACCACTTCGGCCCCGGCTCACGACCGGCGCTGAAGAATCTCAAGTACACCGACAAGCGGGTCGGCGAGATCATGCGCATGCTGCGCCATGCCCCCGGCGCCGACTACGAGCTGATCATTCTCTCCGATCACGGCCAGACTCCCGGCTATCCCTTTCACAGCCGCTTCGGCGCCACCCTGGGGGAAGCCGTCAGCGCTTTCCTGAAAGAGAACCAGCAGGCGACGGTTTCGTCAGGTGGTCTCGATATGAAACGGGCGCAGTTCGGCTATCTCGAGCAGGAACTCGACGCCCGGCCGCGCAGGTGGCGTCACAATCTTTACCGCGCCACTAAGAACACCCTGCAGCGCCGCATCCGGGAACTGGTTCCGGAGACCCTGAAGGTCGACCCTGAGGGGGGCGTGGTCATCACCTACTCCAGTTCACTGGCTCACCTCTACATCACCGGCGAACCCCACCGCCTCAACTGGCAGGAGGTCGAGCGGGCACAGCCGCTGCTGCTGCAGTTTCTCAGCCGGCACAAGGGGATCGGCTTCGTCGTGGCGCGCAGCGAGGGACAGGGAATATGCGTCTTTCACGCCGGCGGCCGGCTGTGTTTCGACGAGCAAACCCTGCCGCGCGCCGAGGAGCTCGAATTTCTGCGCCCCTACGGCGAGCCGGTCGAACTGCTGCCCGAATTGCGCCGGTTCGCCCGGGACGAAGCCTGCGGGGACCTGATCCTCTTCGGCGCCTACGACGGCGAGCGCATCGCCTGTTTCGACGACCAGGTCGGCGGCCACGGCTCCGTCGGCGGCGAACAGTCGCGCCCCTTTCTCATTCTTCCGGAAGGACATCCTTTACTGAGGCGGGAGGGTCTGGCCGGGCATGCGTTTCTTTATCGGGAAGTGTTTCTGCCGCTGCGGAGGAAATGATCCCCCTGCCTCAACCCCCCTGCCTCGTTGCACTCGGCGTCCCCCCTGCTACGCAAGGGGGATGCCCCCTCCCGCAAGGTTCGCCAGGAGAACTGGCGCCTTATCCCGGCTATTCTTGGATGCCAATAAACTTGCGGCACTGTCTCGCATTTGCTAAAGTTGCCCATCCGCCGCACCCGGACATTTCTCAATACATTCGAATACTGAAGGAGCTACCCATGAGCACACAGAATCCCAGCGTCCTGCTGGAAACCTCCAAGGGCGAAATCCTCAT
>DASPGW010000052.1 GCA_035620395.1 Desulfuromonadales bacterium
AGATCAGATTCGCGAGCTGGTCGCCACCTGGATGACAGCGACTAAAGCAGGTGACGTCGAGACGGTCTTGAGCCTGATGGCAGACGACGTCGTTTTCCTGGCTCCCGGCCGGGCACCAATGCGAAAAGAGGACTTCGTAGCCGCAGCAAGAGTGCAGGCTGAGCCATCGGCGCTCAAGTTCGATGCCACAAGCGAAATCCAGGAGATCAAGGTGCTGGGGGACTGGGCATTCATGTGGACCAGCCTCAGGGTCGTCGCAATTCCGGCCGATAGCTCCCCGCCCATAGAGCGGGAAGGTCACACGCTGACAGTTCTCAAGAGGGAAAAGGGCAAGTGGCTATTGGCTCGTGATGCCAATCTGCTCGCTCCAGCGCGACAGCCTCAGACGTGACGTCCAACCGCCATCGAGCGGACGTCCAGACTCTGGAGCAGTCACTACCAGCAAAGGAAGCAGGCAATGGGAACTCTGAGTGCGCCCCGGGGTGGGGAAGATTCTCGGAATAGTGGCGTTTGGTTGCAGACAGGTTGCAGATGAGGCCCCGCAACGAGTAACCGAGACACAGGTTGTATAAATGATTTCAATTGCTTAGGTCCTAGGGTTTGAGTCTCCCCTTGGACGCCCGACAACGATAAAGGGCTGCAATCATACTTGATTGCAGCCCTTTATCGCTGTCGTTGTCGGGCGGCACTGCTTCAACCCATGCCATTGAACCTCGCCGGGGCAATGCCGGATTTTCCTTGGCACAGTCGTGGAAAATGGTGGAACGATTTGCCCAACACGGGCACAGGCCGCTCCAATCTGGAACACGCAACGATGTCGTTGAAAATGTAAAAAATCGTTTGTTTTAGGCATGTTCCTGAAGGTGAACCGATTGGCATCGTTGTTGCTGAAGGTGCAGTAAAGGTCTGGAGGACTCGGCTTTATTCAATGAATCGTAACGGAAACATCCCCTGAATGAGATTGAAAACGATATTCCAGGAATCAGGCAATGAAGCCCGAGGGGAAACCACCCTGTTCGGGCTTTCTTTTTAATGAAGCCTAAAGGAGTGAATCATGGGGCAGAATCTCGGGGATCAGAGGGGATGCATTACCGTCGAGGGCTGGCAGAAGGGCAGGCATCAGGATTCCTTCAGGGTCGTTACCGAGTGCTACTGTCCCAACGGTCATGGCCTGCTCAGCGACCTGGCCACTTTCGGCGGGTTCACCGGCATCTCGGTCAAGCTGCGCTGCGACCGCCAGGAGGGCCGGCTTTCGCTGAGCCCGATCATCGGGGACCTGAGCCGCACCTTTTTCAATTTCGAGCGCATCGAAGGATCGATCGTTGAAATCTGTTGCCCGACCTGCGACGAAGCGCTCCCGCTTTACAATCAATGCAGCTGCGGCGCCTACCTGGCGACCCTTTTCACCACCCCGAAGAGGGATTTCGCCAACTGCATCGGCATCTGCCAGCGTATCGGCTGCCTGCATTCGAAGATCATGAGCATCGACAATCTGCGGAAGTACAGCCGGATGGGGTATTACTGAGGCGGTGAACGCATCGGCGATAGTTGGCAAGGTTATTTTTGATAATACAGTTTTCCGGAAAGTCCAAATGAGTCCCTACCTGGTATTTTTTCTCTTTCTTCTGGCTACACTCGGTCTCGTCGGGCTGATCGTTGCTCTGAATGCGCTTCTGGGTCCCAAGGTCGTTAATTCCGCCGCCAAGCTGGAGCCCTTCGAGTGCGGATCCCGCCCCTTGCAGCAGCGCAATGTACGCCCGCTGTCGATCAAGTATTATCCCGTCGCCATTTTGTTCCTGCTTTTCGACCTGGAAACCGTCCTGCTGTTCATCTGGGCGGTTTCTGCCGGCAACCGGGAGATGGCCACGCTTTCCTTCTGCTCATTCCTTTTCTTCATGGGTCTGCTGGCGCTGACTTTCATCTACATCTGGAAGGAGGGCGGGCTGGAATGGCGATGATGGATTTTCTCACCACCCGCAAGGACGATCTGGTCGGCTGGGTGCGCAAGTTCAGCCTCTTCCCGTATCCCTTCGTGACCGCCTGCTGCGGCATGGAATTCATGTCGGTCAGCTCCACTCTGTATGATACCGACCGTTTCGGCGCCGCGCTCCCCCGCTTCACGCCCCGTCAGTCCGACCTGCTCATGGTGGTGGGAACCATCACCCACAAAGAAGCCCCGGTCATCAAGAAGGTCTACGACCAGATGTGCGAGCCCAAGTGGGTGATGGCCTTCGGAGCCTGCGCCACCAGCGGCGGCTTCTACCGCAACTACGCCGTTCTGCAGGGGGTCGACCGGGTGATTCCGGTGGACATCTATATTCCCGGCTGCCCGCCGCGCCCGGAGATGGTGATCGATGCCATCATGAAGCTGCAGGACAGGATTGCCGGCGAGCACCATCCCATCCTGCCCTTCGAGAAGCCGAACCCGGGAAAGGAATAATAACGCCATGATTTACGAAGCCATAACACGCGACCTGAAGGGTCTTTACGAGCGCTCCTGGGAGAGTTTCGGAATGCTGGTGCTGGAGCTGCCGGCGGAGAACCTCCTCGCCCTGGTCCGCCGGCTGAAAGACGATTGCGGATTCGACCAGCTGCTTGACATTACGGCAGTCGACTATCCCGGCCGCCAGCCGAGATTCGATGTGGTCTATCACTTTTATGGCTCCAGGCACCGGCAGCGGCTGCGCTTGAAGGCGCCGGTCGGCGAGGCGCAGCCGCGGGTGCCGACCCTCACCCACTGGTACGGCTCGGCCCGCTTCATAGAGCGCGAAGTTCACGAGATGTACGGCATCCAGTTTGCCGGCAACGAAGACCTGCGGCCGATCCTGCTCTACGAGGGTTTCGAAGGGCACCCCTTGCGAAAAGATTATCCCATCCACCAGGAGCAGCCCCTTGTCGCCTACCGCAAACAAGGTGAAAGAAGTGGTATATAAATCCCCGGTTCGGTCTCACCTTGAAGAAACCGCCGATCCGAACAATGTGGTGGTCAACCTCGGCCCCTCGCATCCGGCCACCCACGGCACCATCCAGATCATTGCCGAGCTCGATGGCGAAATGGTCCGGAAGGCCGACGTGCATTGCGGCTACCTGCACCGGGGCTTCGAGAAGGAAGCCGAGCATCACACCTTCCACAAGATCATTCCCTATACCGACCGGCTCAACTACTGTTCGAGCCTCAACAACAACTTCGCCTATGCGGAGGCGGTGGAAAAACTGCTGGGGATCGAAATCACCCCGCGCTGCAAGTACCTGCGCACCCTGCTTGCCGAATACAACCGCCTCGCCGACCATGTCACCTGCGTCGCCGCCACGGTCATGGAGCTGGGGGCGATGACCGCCTTCCTCTACCTGATGACCATCCGCGACTACATCTTCGAGCACCTCAACCACCTGACCGGTGCACGGCTCACCTATTCCTACGTCCGCATCGGCGGGCTGGCCAAGGACCTGCCGGACGGCTGGCTCGCGCGCCTGGAGGAAATCCTGCAGTTCTACGAGCGCTACATCCAGCGCATCCACGGACTGCTGGACCGCAACCGCATCTTTATCGACCGCACTCGCAACGTCGGCGCCATGACCCCCGAGCACGCCCTGAACTGGGGGTTCACCGGACCCATCCTGCGCTCCACCGGCCTGGCGGTCGACCTGCGCAAGGACAGTCCCTATCTCGCCTATCCGGAGCTGGAGTTCGAGGTGCCGGTCGGCATCCAGGGGGACAACTACGACCGCTACTACGTGCGCATGCGGGAGATGGACGAGTCGGTCTCCCTGATCCGCCAGTGCGTGAAAAAACTGCCGGACGGGCCGGTCAGCGTGCGCGACCCCCGGGTGACCCTGCCGGAGAAGTGCGCCGTCTATACGAAAACGGAAGCCGTCATCCGCCATTTCAAGCTCATCATCGACGGCATTCAGGTCCCGGCCGGCGAAGTCTACAGCGCCCACGAGGCCCCCAACGGCGAACTCGGCTTCTACCTGGTCAGCGACGGCAGCGGCCGCCCCTACAAGCTGCATGTGCGGGCGCCGAGCTTCATGCACATGGGCGGGATGCACACGCTGCTGGAGGGCCATCAGGTCGCCGACATCATCGCCACCTTCGGCTCCATGAACATGATCGGCGGGGAGTGTGACCGATGAGTTGCCTGACGGACAAGTTCGACCGGCTGCGCCGCACCTATCCGGCGGCGATGATCTCCTCCCTGGTGCTGCCGCTGCTGCAGCTGATGCAGGAGGAGAAGGGGCATCTCACCGAGAGCGACGCCCTCCTCATCGCCGACTACCTGGGCGTGCCGCCGATGCAGGTCAAGGAGGCCCTCTGCTGGTACTCGATGCTCCACCGTCAGCCGACCGGGAGGCACGTCATCAAGGTCTGCCGGAACATCGCCTGCTCGCTCCTCGGGGCGGAGCGCCTGTTCGAGCACCTCAAGAAGAAGCTGGGAATAGGGGAGGGGGAGACCACGGCCGACGGCCGTTTCACCCTGCTGGCGGTGGAGTGCCTGGCCTCCTGCGGCACGGCGCCGGCCATGCAGGTGAACGACACCTACCACGAGCGGCTGAGCGAAGCCGGAATCGACCGGATTCTGGAGGAGCTGGCATGAGCGAGGCGAGGGTCTTCTTCAATTTCGAGGTTACGGCCGACTCGCACACCCAGGCGGCCTACCGCGAGCGCGGCGGGTACCAGGCCCTG
>DASPGW010000053.1 GCA_035620395.1 Desulfuromonadales bacterium
TCGGGCCTTGTACCTGACTTCAGGAGTTTTCACCATGAAAGAAAAACTGATCGTCGGCCTGGTGCAGCAGAGCTGCAGTGCCGACCGCGCTGCGAACATCGAAAAGAGCATAGCCGGCATCCGCCGGGCCGCCGCGCAGGGAGCCGGACTCATTGTGCTGCAGGAGCTGCACGCCGGCCTCTACTTCTGCCAGACCGAGGATACCGACTGCTTCGACCAGGCGGAATCGATCCCCGGCCCGGCCACTGAAACCTTTGGCGCCCTGGCACGGGAACTCGGGGTGGTGCTCGTCCTCTCCCTGTTCGAAAAGCGCGCCGCCGGTCTCTACCATAACACCGCCGTGGTGCTGGAGAAGGACGGTTCCATCGCCGGAAGATACCGCAAGATGCACATCCCCGACGACCCGGGCTATTACGAGAAGTTCTACTTCACCCCCGGCGACCTCGGCTTCAACCCCATCGACACCTCGGTCGGGCGGCTGGGGGTGCTGGTCTGCTGGGATCAGTGGTATCCCGAGGCGGCCCGCCTGATGGCCATGGCCGGAGCCGAGCTGCTTATCTATCCGACCGCCATCGGCTTCGACCCGAATGACATCCCGGAGGAGCAGCAGCGGCAGCGCGAGGCCTGGACCACCATCCAGCGCGCCCACGCCGTGGCAAACGGGCTGCCGGTCGTCAGCGTCAACCGGGTCGGTTTTGAGACCGACCCCAGCGGGAAGACGGCCGGAGCTCTCTTCTGGGGGGGAAGTTTCGTCGCCGGCTGCCAGGGGGAGATGCTGGCGCGGGCGGATGCGGCCAAAGAGGAAGTGCTGGTGGTGGAGATCGACCGGCAACGCGGCGAAGCCGTCCGGCGCATCTGGCCCTTCCTGCGCGACCGCCGCATCGACGCCTACCAGGATCTCTTGAAACGTTACCGGGATTGAACGGTGTAGGGGCGGACTGCGTCCGCCCAGGGCGCATGCAATGCGCCCCTACGCGTAGAAAACGGAGGGCCGATGGATTTGATTTTAAACGACATCGAAGTGCGGGTGCTCGGCTGTCTCGTCGAGAAGGAGATGACCACGCCTGAGTACTACCCCTTGAGCCTCAACGCCCTGACCAATGCCTGCAACCAGAAGTCGAACCGCGATCCCGTGCTGGATATCGGGGAGACCGATGTGGTCCGCGCCCTCGACGGGCTGCGTTTCAAGGGGCTGGCAATGCAGGCCGCCGACGGCGGACGGGTCCCCAAGTACCGCCACGCTCTGGCCGGCAAGCTCTACCTCGAACCGCCGGAGTTGGCCATCCTCGGCGAGCTGCTGCTGCGCGGTCCGCAGACCGTTGGCGAACTGCGCGGCCGGGCCGAGCGCATGCACCCTTTCCCCTCGCTGGAGAACGTCGAGGCGATCCTGCAGGAGTTGCAGGAGAGAGAAGTCCCCCTGGTCGTCAAGCTCCCCCGACAACCGGGGCGCAAGGAGCACCGCTACCTGCACCTGCTTGCCGGCGAGCCCAAACTGGCGGCCGAAGAACAAACCGCGCCCCCCGAAACCGCACGATCGCAGGTCATGGCCGAAAACGAGCGGATCGCCCGACTCGAGGCAGAAGTGGGGGCCCTGCGCGATGAGCTCGCCGCCCTGCGCCAGGAGCTTGCGGAATTCAGGACACAGTTCGAATAGGCTCTGCTTTTCATAGGTCCCATAAGTCCCATTGGTCCCAAGAGACCTATGGGACTTATGGGACCTATAACCGTCTTCCCCTGCTTGACCCTTCCCCCTCTCTCAGCGATCCCGCAGCAGCACCCCGCCCCGGTAGAGCAGCCAGAATGCCCCCATCTGCACGACGTGATAGAAGTCGTTGTGGTTGAAGTGCTCGTGCAGCCTCAGGCCGCTCGCCTGGATGCCGGCGGCGGCAAATGAAACGATCACGCCGCCGATGAGCCAGGGAGCAAACTGCTCACGCCGCGCCACCGCCGCATGAATCGCCAGCAGAAACACGCCGAGCAGAGCGGGCGCATAGTCATAGATGACGAAGCGGAAGTCGTCGTGACCGAGCATCCAGCCCGCATAGACCAGGAACTTCAGGCCGGCCAGGGCCAGCAGCCATTTTCTAGGAGCGCCGGAAAGGGTGGCAAGGACGGCGCCGGCGAACAGGCAGAGAGCTGCCAGTCCCACGGCGAAGACGGTGAACTTCCAAAGCAGAAAAGCAGGGAGACCTTCGAGGTAAGGCAGAAAACCGTGATAGCTCCCCCCGGCCAGGGCGGCAGCGGCCGAAGCGTAAAAACCCACCGCCCAGCAGCGGATTGCCCGCTGCCCGGAGCGGCGCCAGACAGCCTGCAGCCGTACGCCCAGGCAGAAAACGAGGCCGGCCAGCAGGTAGTCGGTGAACAGGGTCATCGGTTCGGAGACTTGCATGCAGCTCCCCTGGCTGGGCGGATGATCAGTAGAACCGGTAAGTGGCCCCCAGCATGACCGCCTGCGACTCCCAGTTCACCTCGTTGAGCCGCGTTTCTCCCACCGTGCCGTCGGCCAAAAAAACCTGGTCTCTGCCAGGGTCGGTCTCCCAGTCCGCATAATCGTAGCCCAGTTCCACGCTCCACCGCTCTCCCAGGCTCCAGGCGGCGGCGACGGCAAGGACGATTCCGTCGCCGTCCGCGCTGTGTTTGAAGCTCGTCGGGTGGGCCAGGTCCGTTCGCATGTTCCAGTTCGCTTTGGCCTCGTAGTCGGCCCAGTGATATTCGGCCGAACCAGTGAGAGTGAGACGAGCCGACGGCCGGATTTCAAGATCGACACCGATCCAGGGCCCAAACCACTCGGCTTCGTAGGTGCTGTCGAGACCGGGGAGAGGTCCCAATGGCGGCAGAATCAGCTCACCGGGGCCCAAAACAGCATCCGCCAACGCCTGGTTGGCGACAGTCTGCACGCCGTCGGTGATGCGCAGATTCTGCTCGTGATAGGAAAAGCCGACCAGCGGGGTGACGATGAACTTCCCCTCCCGGAACCCGAAGCGGGGCCCGATGGCGAGGGCGACGTCGAGCACATTGTCACCGTCGGTCTTGTTGTTGGAGCGGGAGAATTCGAGGGTGCGATTGTCCCCCAGAAAGTCCGAATCCTGATTGTCGCCGTCGACGATCCAGCCGTAGCCGAGCAAACCCTTGACGCAGGCATCGAAAGAAGGGAAGTTATCCAGGCCGAAAATCGCCTTTGCCTTCGCCCGCACCTGGTATATCTCCAGGTCCTCCCACTCCAGTTCGGAAAGGACGTTGGGGCTGGTCCCCTGGGGAGTGCCGGCGATATTCCAGTCGAACTGGTCCTGCCGGTAGCCGGCGCCGAGCTGGAGATCAAGACTCGGGGCTACCTCCGCACGGGCCTCCATCCCTCCCGCAGTCAACAGCAATGTCAGCAATGCGCCCGCCCACAACCGGCTCGTTCCTGCTCCCCGCATCGTCCCTCTCGCCATGGTCGCCACCTCCCTTGAAACCCGGTCGGAATCCCCTCGCCCTTTATCGGTAAGAATTTGAAGAGTATGTGGTCAGCTGTCGACGATGTCAATAGCCGGCACCCCGCTCGCAGCTTTACCCGGAAATATGACCGGGAAAGGGGATGACGCGGCCGCGCCGATCTGCCATGATAAGATGTGCATGCAGCAGCCGACTTGCGAGACAACACCTATGGAGCAGGAACCCGACATCGCAGCAACGGAGGTTTGGCGGGCCGTCCCTGCCAAATTGGACGATTCCGCTTCCTTCACCATCCTTTCCGGGCGCCGGCTGCACAACTGGCTCCTGGTCCTGGAGGCGCGCGGGGTCCCCTGCCGGGCCGAGCGACGCGGCTTCGGCTGGCAATTGCTGGTGCCGGACGACCGCTTTGAGTCCGCTCGGGAGGAATTGCGCCGATTCGAAGCTGAAAACCGCAACTGGCCCCCGCCCCTGCCACCGCAGGCTCCCTTAGCGGACAACCGCCTGGCGACCGTCTCGGTGCTTCTCCTGCTGGCCACCTTCCACAACCTCACCCTGCTCGATCTCGATCTCCTGGGCCACCACCCGGTCGACTGGATCACACTCGGCAACGCCCACGCCGAACTGATTCTCGCCGGTCAGTGGTGGCGGCCGGTCACCGCCCTTACCCTGCACTCCGGCTGGCTGCACCTGCTGGGCAACCTGACCCTCGGCGGGATCTTCCTGGTCCGACTCTGCCGCAATCTCGGCTCGGGCCTTGCCTGGAGTCTGATGCTCGCCGCCGGCACTCTCGGCAACCTGACCAACGCCTGCCTCCAGCAGCCGGACCACCGCGCGGTGGGCGCCTCGACCGCCGTCTTCGGCGCGGTAGGCCTGCTCGCCGCACTCAGCCTGGTCAATTACCGCCACCAACTGCGCCGGCGCTGGCCGCTACCGGTCGCCGCAGCGCTCGGGCTGCTGGCGCTCCTCGGCAGCGAAGGAGAACGCACCGACCTCGGCGCGCACCTCTTCGGATTTGCCTTCGGCATCCTTCTCGGGTTGGCGACCGGCTTTCTGCTGGGATGGTTCGGCCGGCCAGGACGACGGCTCAATGCGCTGTTGGCGGTGGCGAGTGCCGGTGTGGTATTGGGCGCGTGGTGGGCGGCGCTGGTGTTCGTGGGGTAAAAAACTGCGCCCTGGGCAGGGCAAGCCCTGCCCCTACAGCTCCTGCGAATTGCGCAGAAGTTGGGTGTAGAAGCGGACCAGTTGCGCATAACCGTCCACCGAAATTCGCTCATCAGTCCCATGGACTCTCTTTAAATCTTCGGGTCCGATGCGGATGAAGGAGAAGCGGTAGATGTTGTCGCAGAGGTCGTTGAAGTAACGGCAATCGGTCGCGCCGACCACCAGATAGGGGGCCACCAGCAACTCCTCCTCGGCTGCGACCTGGCGGATCGTCCTTTCCAGCATGCCGTAACTGGCGGCGCGGACATCCGAAACCGGCGACGGCTCGCTGCGGACCGCCCTGGCCCGGATCTGCACCCGGGAATCGTCCACGATCTTCCGCACCCGTCCGATCACCCCCTCCGTCTGCTCACCCGGCATGACCCGAATATTCACCACCGCCGTGGCCCGGACCGGCAATACGTTCTCCTTGATTCCGGCGCTGAGCTGGGTGGGTGCGATGGTGGTGCGGATGCCGGCATTCATCTCGGCAGAACGGCTCAGCAGCCGCTCGACCCAGGGAGCAAAGAGCCACAGGTTGGCCAGGGCCAGACGCTTGTGGAAGGGCATCCCGGGCCCGACCCGGGCGAAAAACAGGCGGGAGAACGAGAGGTCGGCCGGTAGAGGGTTCTCCTCAAGCCGGACCAGTGCCCTGCTGAGGATGCCGATGGTCGTCTGGCGCTCCGGCAGGGAGGAGTGCCCCCCCTCTCCCGCCACGCTCAGTTCCAGCGTCAGGTACCCCTTTTCCGCAATCCCCACCAGGGCTGCCGGGGCGGAAAGCCCGGGTATCAGCCCTTCGGCGACGAAGCCGCCTTCATCCAGAATGTATTCCAGCCGCACCTGCCGGCCTCGGAGCAGGCCGGCGATTTTGGCGGCCCCCTGCGTACCGCCGATCTCCTCATCGTGGCCGAAAGCCAGGTAGAGCGTGCGCCGTGGCTGAAATCCTGCCGCCAGCAGCGCCTCGACCGCCTCCAGAATCCCCATCAGGCTCGACTTGTCGTCCAGAGCGCCCCGCCCCCAGACATGCCCATCGGCGATCTCCCCGGCGAAAGGAGGATGCGTCCAGTCCGCTTCCGTCTCCGGGCTGACGGGAACCACATCCTGGTGGGCCATCAGCAGCACCGGCCGCAGGGCTGCCTCGCTTCCCGGCCAGGTAAAGAGCAGGCCGAAGCCGTCGACCGTCTCCTTCTTCAGGGAGGCCTGCACGCCGGGAAAGGCCTCGGCAAGCCAGACATGAAAAGCCTGAAAAGCTTCTCCGGCGAATTGGTCCGGATCTTCCTGCGAAACCGTCCGGAAGCGCAGGGCCCGGCCCAGACGCCGAACGGCCTCGTCGCTGTCGACAGCAATCGCGGCGGCTGGCGGCACCGGGCCGGGCCGGGCCGAAAACCGCAGGGTCTGGATGACCAGAGCCGCGAAAAGCGCGACCAGACCGAGACCGGAAACTAAGAGCAGCAGCTTCATGGAAATACCCTGGCTGGCGGAGTCGGCAAGTGACGGCTTTTTCCCGTCGGCACCGGTGAACCTCTCAGAAAAAACTATAGCATTTCCGGACAGGTTTACAGTTCCCCGGAGAAGCGCCGGCGAACGTCGAACCGGACCCGATGCATCCTGTTCCAATGCACTGACCACGTTGCCATCCTCGGGATGAGTGGCATAATCATTAAGGAAAACAGAAGGCTGCCCGCCTGTTGCTGCCTTTCGTCTTCCGCAGGGCGATCAGCCCATACCACCGTCAAGGAGAAAAGATGACCAGAAAAGCCAGCAACGCCGATCATCCGACGCCCGGGTTTGACGATGCCGGACAAACGGGTGAGCAGACCCGGAGGCAGGTTTCCCTGCTGAAGGCGATCATCCGGATCTTCAGGGAGACGCCGGACTGTGAAACCGAAGAGGAAGTGGCGCGGACCTGTCTTAAAATCGCCGAAGAACTCTCCGGCAGCGCCTACGGGTTCATCGGTGAGTTGAACCCGCAGGGCCATTTCGACACGACCACCCTCAGCGATGCAGGCTGGGCGGCCTGCCCCTTTCCCCGGCCGGAAGCGGTCGAGATGCTCAAGAACATGCCGAACCGGGGGATCAACCGGATCGGGCTCAGCGAAGGAAAATCCTGGATCATCAATGATCCGGCTTCCCATCCCGATGCGGTCGAAAAGCCGTCGGGCCATCCGCCGATCACTTCCTTCCTCGGCGTTCCGCTGAAGCTGAGGGGCGGCGTGACCGGCATGATCGCCCTGGCCAACAAGGAACCGGGATACACCCTGGCTGACCAGCAGGAAATCGAGGCGCTTTCGGTGGCCTTCGTCGAGGCGTTGAACCGCCGGCGGGCCGAGAGAAAAATCAACGAGCTGAACGAGGAACTGAACCGTCATGTCCTGCAGGTCGAAGCCGCCAACAAGGAACTGGAAGCCTTCAGCTATTCGGTTTCCCACGACCTGCGGGCGCCGCTGCGCCATGTGACCGGTTTCGTGGAACTCCTGAACAAAAGGGACCTCAGCGCTCTGGACGAGAAGAGCCGGCACTACCTGCAAGTGATCTCGGAAGCTGCCACCAGGATGGGAGCGCTGATCGACGACCTGCTCGCCTTCTCCCGCATGGGCCGCGCCGAGATGATGAAGACCAGGGTCGATATCGGCCGGATGCTGCAAGAGCTCATTACCGACCTGGAGGCGGAAACCGGAGGCCGGGAGATCGACTGGGAGATCGCCCCCCTGCCCGTGGTCGAGGCGGACCCGGCGATGATGCGCCTGGTGATGGTGAACCTGCTCACCAACGCCCTGAAGTTCACCAAAACGCGGCTGCGGGCGAGGATCGAAATCGGGGCGGTCTGCGACCAGCCGGAGGAAACGATCTTCTATGTCAGAGACAACGGCGTCGGCTTCGATCCCAGGTACGTGGAGAAACTCTTCGGCCTCTTCCAGCGCCTGCACAGCACGGAAGAGTTCGCCGGCACCGGCGTCGGCCTGGCCAACGTCCGGCGCATCATTCACCGGCACGGCGGCCGGACCTGGGCCGAAGGCGCCGTGGACGGCGGCGCGACCTTCTGGTTTTCGCTGCCCAAAACAGAGGAGGGATGACCCATGGTCGCGTTGAAACGAATCCTGTTGGTCGAGGACAACCCCAACGATGCCGAACTCACCCTTGAAGCCCTGGCCGAACACAATCTCGCCAATGGCGTCGAGCTGGCCAAGGACGGGGAAGAAGCCCTGGATTACCTCTATCGGCGGGGGAAATATGCCGGTCGCAACGACGGGAATCTGGCGGTGATCCTCCTCGATCTCAAGCTCCCCAAGGTGGACGGTCTGGAGGTGCTGCGCATCATCAAGTCCGACGAAAACCTGAGATGCATTCCGGTGGTGGTCCTCACCTCCTCCCGCGAGGAACGGGACATGATCGAAAGTTACCGGCTGGGGGTGAACGCCTACGTGGTCAAGCCGGTCAACTTCTGCGATTTCATGAATGCGGTCAAGGAGCTCGGCGCCTTCTGGGCGATCGTCAACGAGCCGCCTCCGGCGAGCCGCAGGAAAGGCCTGCCGGAATGAGTCGGCATCTGCGGATACTCCATCTCGAAGACGACCCGGCCGACGCCGAACTGGTGCAGGCGACCCTGGCCGCCGAAGCCCTCGGCTGCCATGTGCGGGTGGTCGCCACCCGCGAAGATTTTGTCGCCGCACTGGAGGAAGGCGGGTTCGATGTGGTTCTCGCCGATTTCGCTCTGCCCGGCTTCGACGGCATGACCGCGCTGGCCATCGTCCGGGAACAGCACCCCGATCTCCCCTTCGTTTTCGTCTCCGGCCGGCTGGGGGAAGAGTCGGCCATCGAATCCCTGCGCAACGGCGCCACCGACTACGTCCTGAAAAACAAGCTCTCCCGGCTTGTGCCGGCGGTCAGCCGGGCGCTGAGCGAAGCCAGTGAACGGGCCGAACTGAGAAAGGCGGAAGCGGAGCTGGCACGAGCCACCAGCGAGATCCGGGAGCGGGCGGAGAGCTACCAGAACCTCTTCAACAGCATCCGCGACGTCATCTTCGTCACTGATCACAACCGCATAGTTCAGCACGTCAACCAGCCTGCCCTGCGCGAGGTCTTCGGCTATGAACTGGAAGAGGTGGAGGGGAAGAGCGCCAGATTCCACTACGCCGACGAAGAGGGCTTCCTGCTGGCGGGGCGAGAAATCTACGACCACCGGGAACCGGTCCCCGGGAAGATCCTGGAACTCGGTTTCCGCAGAAAGAACGGCGAGCTCTTCACCGGTGAGCTTTACGCGATGAAGAGCTGCGACTGCCGGGGTGTCCCGACCGGGAATATCGGCATGGTCCGGGATATCAGCGAACGGAAAAGGGCTGAGGAAGCCTTGCGCGAAAGCGAAATGCGCCGCTACCTGATGCTGGTCGAACTGGTCTACGCGGCGGAGGTCCAGGCGAAGCTCCTGCCGCGCAGCTATCCGCACATTCCCGATTTCGACATTGCCGCCCGCTGTCTGCCCGCCAAACAGGTCGGCGGCGATTTCTTCGACTGGCAGGAGGTATGCACGGGCGTGTGGGCATTCACCCTGGGCGATGTCATGGGCAAAGGGATGGCCGCAGCCATGCTCATGGCCACCGTCAGGGCCGCCATGCGCTCCACAGGGCACAATCGGCCGTCGGAGGCCCTGCGTCTGACCGAGTCCGCCGTGCTCCCCGATCTGGAAAACGCCGAAAGCTTCGTGACCCTGTTCCTGGGACAACTTTTTGCGGCGGAGCACCGCCTCACTTTCGTCGACTGCGGTCACGGCTATGTCTTTCTGCGGCGCAGCGACGGAGCCGTCGAGGAACTTGTCCCCCGCGGGCTTCCCCTCGGAGTCCCGGCCCCGAAGGTCTACCAGGAAGGCACGATCCATTTTGCCAAAGGCGACACCCTGGTTATTTACAGTGACGGGCTGGTGGACGCCAGGCCGGAACTGGCGCTGGACAGCAGCAGTCTGGCCAGATACCTGGACGATGCGGCCAGTGCCCAGGAAATGGTCGACCGGCTGATGGGGATGACGGAGCAGAAGGGGCCGCTGCCGGATGATGTGACGGTCCTGGTGGTGCGCTGCACGGGGTAACCGCGGCCCTCTCGATAACCTCTAAACCGCACCCGGCGACCGGGTCGGCAAGATGTGCAGCCGCCCCAGGAGTCGCTGGTAATCTTCCCAGGTATCCATATCGAGCACCGTACCTTCATCCTCCGTCTCGAGAAAACTCACCACCTCGCTGTGCCTGCCGATAACCTCCCGCAGCGTCGGGAGACTTTCGATCTCTTCCAGCAGCAAACGTGGAAAGAGGGTGGGATGTCCCTTGCGCCCCCGGTGGCAGGGGATGACGATGGCCTCCGGCCTCTCGGCACCCTGCCGGCGCATGGCGGCCAGGGTCTGCGGAGCGACGAGGGGATGATCGCAGAGAGAGACGAAGATACGCTCCGCGCTGCGTCCGAGCGCCGCGAGCCCCACCCGCACCGATCCGGCCATGTCGCTTTCCGGATCCTCGTTCCGCACCACGGTCACCGGCAAGTCCGCAATGGCCTGCGCCACCGCGTCCCCCTCCGGACCGATCACCACAACGACCTCGTCCACCCCTGCGGCCAGCAGAGTCTCGACGCAGCGGACGACGGCCGGCCGGTCAGGGAGCGGCAGAAGCTGCTTGCAGCGCCCCATCCGCCGCGACTGCCCGGCGGCCAGGAGCATCGCCGAGACTGACGGCATGGTTCCTCCTTGTCTGGATAAGCTGAGCGACGATGCTGACGGCAATCTCCGCCGGGGTTTCGGCGCCGATGGAAAGGCCCACGGGGATCGTCAGTCGATCGATGTCGTTCGAAGCGTACCCCTCGGCGGTGAGGGTCTGCACCAGCACCTCCCGCTTCCGCTTGCTGCCGATGATGCCGATGTAGCGGGCCGGGGTCGCCAGAGCCGCCCGAACCGCGGCAAAGTCCTTCTCGAAGCCGGTGGTGGTGATGACGACGCAGGTGGCGGCATCCACCGGCAGTCGACCAAGGAGATCGGCGCACTCGCCCAGGTGAACCTCGTCGGCCTCCGGCACCTGTTCCCGCGTCGCATACTCCGGGCGGTCATCGGCCACCGTCACCCGGAATCCGGCGAAGCTGGCGGCGGTCGCCAGCGCCCGGCCCACGTGCCCGGCACCGATAATGAGGAGGCGCGGCGCGAGACCGGCCGGTTCGATATAGACGAGGAGCCGGCCGCCGCAGACATGGCCGTATTCCTCGGTGAGAGTGAAAGGGAGGGTGCGGGGCTCGCCGCTCGCCAGGGCAGCCAGGGCCGCCTCGATAGTCTCCATCTCGACCCGTCCGCCCCCCACCGTCCCGAGGATGGAGCCGTCGTGCCGCACCAGCATCTTCGCCCCCGCCTTGCGCGGGGAGGAACCGGCACTCTCCACCACCGTCGCCAGGGCGAAGGGGACCCCCTGCCCGGCGAGGGCGATCATCTCTTCGTAGACTTTCAAATCATCCATGAATGTTTTTGGCCTTTCTGTAGGGGCACGGCGCGCCGTGCCCCTACGAAACAATTTACCCCTTCCTCATCGCCTGCTGTACCTTCTCCGGCGTCATGGGGAGGCTCCGCAGGCGGGCGCCGCTGGCGGCAAAGACGGCGTTGGCCACGGCCGGGGCGACCGGTGGAACGCCCGGCTCTCCCACCCCGCCCGGCGCCTCTTCGCTCGGCACGATGTGCACCTCCACCTGCGGCATCTCATCGATGCGCAGCAGCGGATAATCGTCGAAATTGCCCTGCTCCACCCGGCCGTTTTTCAGGGTGATGGCGCCATGGAGGGCGGCGGAGAGGCCGAAGACGATCCCCGATTCCATCTGCGCCTCGATGGTGTCGGGATTGACGATCTTGCCGCAGTCGATGGCGCAGACCACCCGGTGGACCCGCACCTCTCCCTTCGGGCCGACCGAGACCTCCGCCACCTGGGCGATAAAGCTGCCGAACGACTCGTGCACGGCGATCCCCCGCCCGCGCCCGGCCGGCAGCGCCTTGCCCCAGCCGGCCTTTTGGGCGGCCAGCTCCAGCACCCCCCGATGCCGGGGCTTGCCGGCGAGGAGAGCGCGCCGGAATTCGAAGGGATCCTTCCCGGCCGCATGGGCCGCCTCGTCGAGGAAGCCCTCGACGACGAACGCCGTGTGCGAATGCCCCACCGAGCGCCACCAGAGAACCGGCACGACGTTCTTCGGGGAATGGAGATCGACGAGAAGGTTGGGGATGGCGTAGGGGATGTCGCTCGCCCCCTCCACCGAGGTTTCGTCGACCCCCTCCTTCACCATCCCACCCTCGAAGGGGGTGCCGGCCATGATCGACTGGCCGACGATGGTATGCCGCCAGGCGACGAGCTTCCCTTCCCCGTCGAGGCCAGCCGCGATCCGGTCGTACCACATGGGGCGGTAGTATCCTCCCCGGGTGTCGTCCTCGCGGGTCCAGACCACCTTGACCGGTTTCTTCACCGCCTTCGCCACGTGCACCGCCTCGACGACGAAATCCGACTGGGGGTTGGCCCGCCGGCCGAAGCCGCCGCCGAGGAAGGTGGTATGGATGCTGACCTGCTCGGGCTTGAGCCCCGCGGCGCCGGCGGCGGCGCTGCGGTCGAAGGTCTGCATCTGGGTGCCGGTCCAGATGTCGCAGCGGTCGTCCCGCAGGTCGACGACGCAGTTGAGGGGCTCCATGGTCGCGTGGGCCAGATAGGGGACTTCGTACTCGGCGCCCAGCTGCCGGGCCGCCGTCGCCAGCACCGCCTCCGGATCCCCTTCCTTGCGGGCGGTGAGGCCGGCAGTCCGGGCCAGCTTCGCGTACTTCTCCCGCATTCCCGCCGTCGAGAGGGTGGCGCCGGCGCCGTCGTCCCAGACGATCTCCAGCGCCTCGCGCCCCTGCTGCGCAGGCCAGAAGCCGGTGGCGACTACCGCTACGCCGGAGGGGACCTGCACCACCTGCTGTACGCCGGGAACGGCCTTCGCCTTTTCGCTCCTGACGCTGACGACCTTGCCGCCGAAGACCGGCGGCCGGGCGATGACGGCAGTCAGCATCCCGGGGAGTTGCACGTCGAGCCCGAACCGCGCCGTGCCGTCGATCTTGGCCGGGCTGTCGAGCCGGGGCCGCGGCTTGCCGAGGAGCCGGTAGCTGGCTGGATTCTTCAGCCGGATTTCCGTCGGGACCGGCAGTCTGGCCGCTGCCTCCGCCAGTTCACCGTAGGCCAGCGACTTGCCGCCGGCGTGCAGCACCCGGCCGCTTTCGGCGCGGCAGCTCGCCGGCTCGACCTGCCAGCGCCGGGCAGCG
>DASPGW010000054.1 GCA_035620395.1 Desulfuromonadales bacterium
AGGGGTATCCTTTATGATGAAAGACAAGGTCGCCGCCATTACCGGAGCTTCCCGCGGGATCGGGCGCAGTATTGCCTTGGCTCTCGCCGGTGAAGGTGCGAAGATCGTTGCCTCGGCGCGCAATGCCGCTGAACTGGAAAAACTGGTGGCGGAAATCAGGGAAAAGGGTGGGGAAGCCATTGCCGTGGCTGGCGATGTCGCTGTCACGGCTGATGCCGACCGCCTGGTCGATGCGGCCGTCGCCGCTTACGGGCGCCTCGACATCCTCGTCAACAATGCCGGGATCACCCGCGATGGTCTGCTGCTGCGGATGAAGGACGAGGACTGGGATGCCGTGCTCAATGTCAACCTCAAGGGGGCGTTTCTCTGCACCCGGGCCGCCGCCAAGGTAATGAGCAAGCAGCGCTACGGGAGAATCATCAACATTTCTTCCGTTGTCGGGGAGATGGGGAATGCCGGGCAGGTCAACTATTGTGCCAGCAAGGCCGGTCTGCTCGGCCTGACCAAGTCGGTGGCTCGTGAACTGGCGCGGCGCAACGTGACCGTCAATGCCGTGACTCCCGGGTTCATCGTCACCGACATGACCGAAGCTCTTCCGGAAAAAACGCGGGAAGAACTGGCTGCCCAGATTCCGCTCGGACGTCTGGGAGATGCAGAAGATATCGCCCACGCTGTCCTGTTTCTCGCCTCGGACGGGGCCGGTTATGTGACCGGTCAGGTTCTCGGCGTAAACGGCGGCATGTACATGTAACATGAAACCTGCCCGATCGAAGATCGGCTCGCATCAAAACAAAGGAGGTGAAGCAAATGGCTTCGATTGCTGAAAGAGTGAAACAGATTGTGGCTGAGCAGCTTGGCGTTGACGAGGACCAGGTGACCAACGAGGCATCTTTCATGGAGGACCTCGGTGCCGACTCTCTCGACACGGTCGAACTGGTGATGGCGCTGGAGGAGGAGTTCGATATCGAAATCTCCGACGAGGATGCCGAGAAGATCCAGACCGTGCAGGATGCTGTTGATTACATCAACGAGCATTCCTGATCGTTCGACGGGGAGGAGGAGGTGACAGCCTCCTCCTCCCTTATTGTTTGGCTTTATGCTGTCTCCGTCGGTTGCTTTAGCGGCAGCGGCGTAGCTCTCTTCGCCCCGGAAGCCGGCTGCAGGTTTCCTGATCTAGACCAGAGTTTGCTCACGGAGGAAACATATCACCATGCGTAGAGTCGTCGTGACGGGTGTCGGCGTTGTTTCCGCCCTAGGTACCGGTGTGGACAAGAACTGGGCTGCCCTTATGGCAGGCCGTTCCGGCATTGACCGCATTACGCGTTTCGATGCTTCCGAATTTCCCACCCAGATTGCCGGGGAAGTCAAGGACTTCAACGCGGAAGATTTCATCGACAAGAAAGAGATCAAGAAGATGGATCTCTTCATTCAGTACGCCGTCGGGGCTGCTGATCTTGCCATGAAAGACTCGGGCTTTGAGATCACCGAGGAGAATGCGGAGCGGGTAGGGGTTCTGGTCGGTGCCGGCCTTGGCGGTCTGCCGGCCATCGAGCGATACCACGAGGCGATGCTGGAGGGTGGCTACAAGAAGATTTCACCCTTCTTCATCCCGATGCTGATCATCAACCTGGCGCCGGGCCAGATCTCCATCAAGTACGGCGCCAAGGGTCCCAATGTCTCTTCGGTTTCCGCCTGCGCAACCGGCACCCATTCCATCGGCGATGCTTACCACATGATCGCGCGCGGGGATGCCGATGCCATGATCGCCGGTGGCTGCGAGGCGACCATCACCCGCCTGGGCGTCGGTGGCTTCAATGTCATGAAGGCGCTCTCCACCCGCAACGACGACCCGCAGGGCGCCAGCCGCCCCTTTGACAAGGGACGTGACGGTTTCGTCATGTCTGAAGGCGCCGGTATCGTAATCCTCGAAGAATACGAAGCGGCCAAGAAACGCGGCGCCAGGATTTATGCCGAGGTGGCCGGTTACGGCCTCACCGGCGATGCCTACCATCTGACCGCTCCGGCTCCCGAAGGGGAGGGTGCTGCCCGCTGCATGAAGATGGCCCTCAAAAACGGCGGCATCGCGCCGGAAGAGGTCGACTACATCAATGCCCACGGCACCTCGACCCCCTTTAACGACTACTTCGAAACCCTGGCGATCAAGTCGGCCCTCGGCGACCATGCGCGCAAGGTGATGATCAGCTCGACCAAGAGCATGACTGGCCACGCCCTCGGCGCCGCCGGCGGTATCGAGGCGGTCTTTTCCCTGCTGGCCATGGACCGCGGTGCGGTGCCCCCCACCATCAACTACCAGGAGCCCGATCCCGACTGCGACCTCGACTACGTACCCAACGAAGCGCGCCAGGCGGTCGTCAAGGTCGCCATGAGCAATTCCCTCGGTTTTGGTGGCACCAACGCGACCTTGATCTTCAAGAAGGTCTGAGGGGGATAGCATGTATATCATTGCCAGCGATCACGGCGGCCTGGACCTTAAGGAGGCCGTCAAGGGATTTCTCAAGGGACGTGGAATCGCCGTCCGCGACCTGGGAACCCTGAACGCTGATTCGGTCGATTACCCCGACTTCGGCGAAAAAGCTGCCCGTGCCGTTGCCCGCGGCGAGGCCGAAAAGGGGATCCTGATCTGCGGCACGGGCATCGGCATGTCGATTGTCGCCAACAAGTTTCCCGGCGTCCGGGCGGCCCTGGTAACCGACGAGTTCACTGCCCGGATGTCCAAAGAGCACAACAATGCCAACATCCTCGTCATGGGGGGCCGGATCCTCACTCCCGAAGAATCCTGCTGCATGGTCGGTATCTGGCTCGATGCGGTTTTCGAGGGTGGACGGCACCAGCGCCGCCTTGATAAGATCGCCCAGATCGAAGAGGATATTCGGGCGGGTCGGATCTGAATTTTCCCGAGTCGGAAGGGCAGGCCTCGGGCCTGCCTTTTCATTTTTAAGCCGCAATTTCATATAACCGCTCTAGTTTTCGGAGGATTGACGAACATGTCTGATTTGCTTGCAACGTTCGACCCGGAAATCGCCCAGGCCATTCGTCGGGAGACTGAACGTCAGGAATACAGCCTGGAATTTATTGCTTCGGAGAATTTTGTCAGCGAGCGTGTTCTCGAGGCGCAGGGGTCGGTTCTGACCAACAAATATGCCGAGGGCTACCCCGGCAAGCGGTATTACGGCGGTTGCGAGTTCGTCGATGTGGCCGAGCAACTGGCCATCGACCGCGCCCGGGAGCTGTTCGGGGCGGAACACGCCAATGTGCAGCCGCATTCCGGCTCCCAGGCCAATATGGCAGTATATTTCTCCGTCTGCCAGCCCGGCGATACCGTCCTCGGCATGAACCTTGCCCACGGTGGCCACCTGACGCACGGCTCCCCGGTCAATTTTCCGGCAAGCTCTTCAATATCGTTCCTTACGGCGTCAAAAAGGAGACCGGGACGATCGATTATGAAGAGGTCGAACGCCTGGCCCATGAACATCGGCCCAAACTGATCGTGGTCGGTGCCAGCGCCTACCCCCGGACCATCGATTTCACCGCTTTCCGGACGATTGCCGACAAGGTCGGCGCCCTGGTGATGGTCGACATGGCTCACATCGCCGGACTGGTGGCGGCAGGCGTCCACCCGAGCCCGGTGCCGCACGCCGAGTTCGTCACCACCACGACCCACAAGACCCTGCGCGGGCCCCGCGGCGGGATGATCCTTTGCCGAGAGGAGTTCGCCAAGAAGCTCAACAGCAACATCTTTCCGGGCATCCAGGGCGGTCCGCTGATGCACGTGATCGCCGCCAAGGCGGTGTCCTTCAAGGAGGCCCTTGCACCGGAGTTCAAGGACTACGCATCGCAGGTGGTGAAGAACGCGAAAACGCTTGCCGAGGGACTGACGAAGCGCGGTTTCCGGCTGGTTTCCGGCGGGACCGACAACCATCTCATGCTGCTCGACTTCACCGGCACCGAGATCACCGGCAAGGTGGCCGAGGAGACTCTGGAAAAGGCCGGGATCACGGTGAACAAGAACGCCGTTCCCTTCGATACACGCTCCCCCTTTGTCACCAGCGGCATCCGCATCGGCACCCCCGCCACCACGACTCGCGGGCTCAAGGAGGCGCAGATGGAGACCATCGCCGGCTGGATCGCCCGTGCTCTGGAGAACATTGATAACGGGAAGGAATTGGCGGTTATCCGCACCGAGGTCGGCGAACTCTGCCGGCAGTTCCCCCTCTACGCCCATCGCCTGGTCTAGATGAACCGGCCGTCCTGGGAAGAGTACTTCATGGAAATCGCCCGACTGGTGGCCAGGCGCTCGACCTGCCTGCGCCGCCAGGTGGGGGCGGTGGTGGTCAAGGAGAAGAACATCCTGGCCACCGGCTACAACGGGACGCCTTCCGGGATCACTCACTGCTCCGAGGTCGGCTGTCTGCGGCAGAGACTGGGTGTCCCTTCCGGCGAACGGCATGAACTCTGCCGCGGGCTGCATGCCGAGCAGAATGCTATTATCCAGGCCGCCAAGCACGGGACAAACATCGCCGAGAGCACTCTTTATACGACGCACTCTCCCTGTGTCATCTGCTCCAAGATGATCATCAATGCCGGCATCAGGCGCATTGTCTACCTGGAAGGCTATCCTGACGCCCTGGCTGCGGAGATGCTGGATGAGTCAGGCATCGAAATGCTCGCCTACGATGCGGTCATGGGCAGAGTGACGGGAGAACCGACATGAAATGCCCGTTTTGCGGTTTCGCCGACACCAAGGTGATCGATTCCCGTCTCGGCAAGGAAGGGAACAACATCCGCCGGCGCCGGGAATGTTTCGACTGTGAACGCCGCTTTACCACCTACGAGCGGATCGAGGAAACCCTTCCCCTGGTGATCAAGAAGGATGGTCGCCGCGAACCCTTCGACCGGCAGAAGATCATCGCCGGGATGCAGCGCGCCTGCGAAAAACGGCCGGTCTCCATTGCCACCATCGAAAAAATGGTCGACCGCCTCGAGCTCTCCCTGCAGGAATCAGGGGAGAAGGAAATCGAATCGAGCCGTATCGGCGAGGCGGTGATGGAGGCGCTGCACGGGCTGGATGAAGTGGCCTACGTCCGCTTCGCCTCGGTCTATCGGCAGTTCAAGGATATCAATGAGTTCATGTCGGAACTCAAGGACCTTCTGGCCAGGGACCGGGCCGAATCCAAGGGTTGAAATCGCAGAGTCGTCGCCGCGGTCGGTGATGACCCATCATCGCAAGCCTGGAGCCTGACATATCACATGTCCCGGGATGAGCGTTTCATGAGGCGCGCCCTCGAACTGGCGCGCCTGGGTGAAGGGCGTACCCGCCCCAACCCGGCGGTTGGCGCGGTCATCGTTTGCGGCGACGAAGTGGTCGGTGAAGGGTATCATCCGCAAGCCGGTGAACCGCATGCCGAAATCTTCGCCCTGCGCCAGGCCGGAGAAAAGGCGCGCGGCGCCGAACTCTTCGTCACCCTCGAACCCTGCTCCCATCACGGCCGGACCGGACCATGCGCCGAAGCCGTTCTGGCTGCGGGCATTCGCCGGGTCTGCATCGGCACCGTCGATCCCAACCCCCGGGTTGCCGGCCGTGGCATCGCACGCCTGCAGGCGAGCGGCGTCGAGGTTTGCGCCGGCGTTCTGGAGGCCGAGTGCCGGCGGCTGATCGCCCCCTTCGCCAAACACATCACTACCGGTCTTCCTTTTGTCGTCCTCAAATCCGCAATGACACTCGACGGCCGCACGGCCACGGTTACTGGGGATTCCCGCTGGATCACCGGTACCGAGAGCCGTATCCGGGTGCACCAGTTGCGCGATCGTATGGATGCTGTCATGGTCGGCATCGGAACGCTGCTGCGGGATGACCCGTTGCTGACCACGCGGTTGCCGGAAGGCGGCCGGGATGCGGCCCGCATCGTCGTTGACTCAGGGCTGCGAATTCCGGAATCGGCGGCCATTCTCGGTGTCCAATCGTCGGCGCCGACGATCATTGCCACGACACACGCCGCTCCCGCGGAGAAGATCGCCCGTCTCGAGGCCCGCGGAGCGCAAGTTGTGGTCACCGCCGCCGGCGAGGGCGGGGTGGATTTGCGCGACCTCATGCGCCAACTCGGTGCATCCGGCATCCAGAGCATTCTCCTCGAGGGGGGGAACATTCTGAATGCGGCGGCCCTGCGGGCCGGCCTCATCGATCGGGTCATGATTTTCATCGCACCGCTGCTGCTCGGCAGCGGCGAGGCTCCGGGGATATTCGCCGGCCGCGGCGCGGAGCGCCTCGTCGACGCCCTGAAGCTCACCGGGATCCGGGTCCGGAGGTTTGGCGACGATACACTTATCGAAGGGGAGGTGCGCGAATGTTCACCGGCCTGATTGAAGATCTGGGAACGGTGCGGGAACTGCGCCGGGAAAGCAATCTGGTGCGCCTGACCGTCGGGACGGCCATCCCGGCGACGGAACTCCATCTGGGCGACAGCGTCGCCGTCAACGGTATCTGTCTGACGGTGGTCGCCATCGGCAATGGCAGTTTCACCGCCGATGTTTCCCCCGAAACCCTTGATCGTTCAACCCTGGGCGAGCTTGCCGCCGGCAGCCGGGTCAACCTGGAGCGCGCCCTGCGTCTCAGCGATCGTCTCGGTGGCCACCTGGTCAGCGGGCATATCGACGCGATCGCCACCATCAGCGAACGACTCCAGGACCGCAATGCCATCCGTTTTACCTTCCGCCTGCCCGCTGCGGTCAATCGCTTCGTTGCGGAAAAAGGCTCGGTTGCCATTGACGGCATCAGCCTGACGGTCAATGCCGTGACGGACGAGACCTTTGCCGTTGCCGTCATTCCGCATACGCTGGCGATGACGACGTTGCAGGAGAAGAAAAGCGGTGATCGCGTGAATGTCGAGACCGATCTCATCGCCCGCTACATCGCTCGTCTCCTCGGCGTAGCGGAGGCTCGGCCGACGGGTGCCCTCAGCCTCGATTTTCTTGCCAAGCACGGTTTTCTGTGACATAGTTGCAGGCCTTAAAAAGGACGAATCTGATGCCGATAGCCAAGATTGAAGCCGCCATTGAAGACATCCGCCAGGGGAAAATGGTGATCCTGGTCGATGATGAGGACCGGGAAAACGAAGGGGACCTGGCCATGGCCGCCGAACTGGTGACCCCGGAAGCCATCAACTTTATGGCCAAGGAAGGGCGGGGGCTGATCTGCCTCTCCATCACCGAGGCGCGGGCCGATTACCTCGAACTGCCGCTGATGGTGCGTGAGAATACCTCTTCCTTCGGCACCGCCTTTACCGTTTCCATCGAGGCGCGTCGGGGAGTCTCGACCGGCATCTCCGCCGCCGACCGGGCGCGGACGATCCAGGTGGCCATCGCCGACGAGACAACGGCGTTGGATCTGGCTCGTCCCGGCCATGTTTTCCCGCTGCGCGCCAAGAAGGGCGGGGTGCTGGTGCGCGCCGGCCAGACCGAAGGATCGGTTGATCTCGCCCGCCTGGCGGGACTGAAACCGGCCGGCGTCATCTGCGAGATCATGAACGACGACGGCACCATGGCGCGGATGCCGCAGCTCAGGGAGTTCGCCCGCAAGCACGATCTGAAGGTGGTCACCATCGCCGACCTGGTCGCCTACCGGATGCGCAAGGAGCTGCTGGTGCGGAGGTCTGCCGAGACGACCCTGCCGACCCCTTTCGGCGGCGACTTCCAGGCCATCGCCTATGAAAACGACGTCGATCGTGCCCAGCATCTGGCGCTGGTCAAGGGCGAGATTGACCCCGAGCAGCCGGTGCTGGTGCGGGTGCACTCCGAGTGTCTGACCGGCGACGTCTTCGGTTCCCAGCGCTGCGACTGCGGTGACCAGCTTCACGCCGCCATGACGCAGATTGCCAGCGAGGGAAGTGGGGTTATTCTATACATGCGCCAGGAGGGGCGCGGCATCGGCCTGATCAACAAACTCAAGGCCTATGCCCTGCAGGACAAGGGGCATGATACGGTAGAGGCCAATGAGGTCCTCGGCTTCAAGGCGGACCTGCGCGATTACGGCATCGGTGCCCAGATCCTGACCGAAATCGGCGTGCGCAAGATCCGCCTGATGACCAACAACCCCAAGAAGATCGTTGGCCTCGAAGGGTATGGCCTGGAAATCGTCGAGCGGGTGCCGATCCAGGTAGCGGCCACCGGCGCCAACATCAAGTATCTCAAGACCAAACGCGAGAAGATGGGGCATCTGCTGGAAAACCTTTGATGAGGAAGGGCCCGGGTGCTTTCCTGCCCTGTTTCCCGCAGCCATGAATGAAGAACAGCGCAAGGGGGTTTGAAATGACCAAGATCATTGAAGGCAAGCTCGATGCCAGGGGGTTCAGGTTCGGCATCGTCGTGAGCCGCTTCAACAGTTTTATTTCCGACCGTCTGGTCGACGGCGCCATGGATGCCCTGGTGCGGCATGGAGCCGAGGCCGAAAGCGTGCAGATCGTCCGTGTTCCCGGCGCCTACGAAATCCCCATGACGGCAAAGAAGATGGTCGCGACCGCCCGTTACGATGCCGTCATCTGTCTGGGTGCCGTGATACGCGGCGCTACGCCGCATTTCGATTACGTCAGTGCCGAGGTCTCCAAGGGAATTGCGGCCGTCAGCCTCGATTCGGGTGTTCCGGTCACTTTTGGCGTGCTGACCACCGACAACATCGAGCAGGCCATCGAGAGGGCCGGGAGCAAGGCCGGCAACAAGGGTTTTGATGCTGCCGTCAGCGCCATCGAGATGGTCAACCTGTTCAAGGCGCTCTGATTTCCATGACCAAGGGAATCCGTCGGCAGGGGCGCGAGTTCGCACTCAAGATCATTTACAGTCTGCAGGACCAGGAAGAGCCGGTCGAGGCGATCCTGGCCGATTTCTGGCAGAATTTCCGTTTCCAGAATGACATTCTCGGCGAACCGATCGAGGTGGCCGAAGGCCCTCTGCCGGTCGAGGTGCGCCGGTTTGCCGAAGAGCTGATTCTGGGGGTGGCCGAACACCTGGAAAAGATCGACCAGGTGATCGAAGAGCACTCCACCAACTGGGCACTCGACCGCATGGCCCGCGTCGATTTGTCGCTGTTGCGCATGGCCACCTACGAGTTGCTGTTCAGCCCGGAGACCCCGACCAGCGTCGTCATCAATGAGGCGATCGAAATCGGCAAGCGTTTCGGCACCAAGGATACGCCGGCCTTCGTCAATGGCATTCTCGACAAGATCTCCCGTGTTCACAGGCAAGCCCCCTGATGATGCAATTGCACCTCCTGGACAATCCGGTAGACCGTGTTGAAGGGGAGGTGGCGGTGGCACTGTTTTTTCTCGACGACCGCCCCCCGACTGGCTCTGCGGCCCTTCTCGACTGGCGGTTGAACGGAAAGTTGACCGAACAGTTGCTGCAGGGAAAAGTTTCCGGTTGTACCGGTGACCACCTGCTGGTGCGCAGCAACGGCAAAATTGCTGCCGGCTGGGCCCTCTTCGTCGGCGGCGGCAGACGCCGGGGGCTGGGGATGGAAGACTGCCGCGAGCTGCTGCGCCATCTTCTGGCGACCTGTCGCCTGGCCGGTTTTTCCCGTATTGCCCTGGGTCTGGAGCTGCTTGCCGGGATGAACGCCGTCGGGCTGCAGAAAATGGTTCGCGCTATCCTGGACGAGATGGCGCCGGGAAACCTCGATTGTCTGCTCAATATTGTCGATGATACCGTCCGCCTTGTTTAGGCGGTGCGCTTTTCGGCGGGACCTGCCAGGGTCCGGCCTGAACTTATGCAAGGGGATGCCATGAACGAAATCAAGGTAGGTCTGATTGGCTTCGGTACCATCGGTACCGGCGTGGTCAAGGTTTTCCAGCACAACGCCAGGGTGATCGAGGAGAGGCTCGGTGCCCGCCTGCAGCTCGCAAAGATCGCTGATCTGGACATCACGACCGACCGGGGCGTAAGTCTCGAAGGCGGCGTTCTCACTGCGGACGTCAATGAAATTCTCGATTCCCCCGAGATCAAGGTCGTCGTCGAGTTGATCGGCGGCTATGAGCCGGCCCGCACCTTCGTCCTGAAAGCGATCGAGAGCGGCAAGCATGTGGTGACGGCCAACAAGGCCCTGCTGGCCCTGCACGGCGAAGAGATACTGGCCGCCGCGGCCGTCAGGGGCGTTTCCGTTATGTTCGAGGCGGCGGTGGGGGGAGGCATCCCCATCATCTCCGCCATCAAGGAGAATCTCTGTGCGAACAACTTCCGCAGTGTCTTCGGCATCCTGAACGGCACCTGCAACTACATCCTCACCAGGATGACCAACGAGGGGCATGACTTTGCCGAAGTCCTCCGGGACGCCCAGGCGCATGGCTATGCCGAGGCCGACCCGACTTTCGACGTCGAGGGGATCGACACCGCTCACAAATTGGCCATTCTCATCTCCCTCTGCTTCGGTACCCGGGTGAAGTTCGACGACATCCATACCGAAGGCATCAGCGGCATTTCCGCTCTCGATATCCAGTTTGCCCGGCAGTTCGGCTACAAAATCAAGCTGCTGGCGATCAGCAAGGAGTCGGGCGGCCGCGTGGAGGCCCGTGTCCACCCCACCATGATCCCGATCAACTACCCGTTGGCCGACGTCGATGGCGTCTTCAATGCGGTGCGCCTGGTGGGGGATTTCGTCGGGCCGGTGATGCTCTACGGGCGGGGCGCCGGCATGGAGGCCACCGCCAGTGCCGTCATGGGTGATGTGATGGCAATCGCCCGCAATCTGCTCGCCGGCGCCGGCGCCCGTACCCCGGCCATGGCGTATCTCCCCGAATGCGTCCGGGATCTGCCGATCAAGGCGATGGACGACATCGTCAGCCAGTACTACCTGCGTTTTGCGACGGTCGACCAGCCGGGGGTTCTCGCCCAGATTGCCGGCAGCCTCGGCAAGTACGATATCAGCATCGCCTCGATGATTCAGCCGGAACGACAGGTCGGTGGTGCCGTGCCGATCGTCATCATGACGCACGAGGCCAGGGAAGCCGACATCCGACGGGCGCTGGAGGAGATCGACAATCTCGCCGTGGTGCGGGAAAAGAGCCGCTTCATTCGCATCGAAAGCGAGCTGGAGTAACCGCAAGTCAGGCCGATGGAAGAGGCGCCCGCATGCAGGCGCCTCTTTTTTTTAGCAGGAAGCCGATGGAACGAAATTTTACCGAAACCCTGCGCACCGTCTTCGGCTACAGCGCCTTTCGCCCCCACCAGGAGGAGATCGTTGCGACTCTGGTCCGGGGCGAGGATGTCTTTGTCCTGATGCCGACCGGCGGCGGCAAGTCGCTCTGTTACCAGATACCGGCGCTGCACCGGCCGGGCACCGCGATCGTCGTTTCGCCGCTTATCTCGCTGATGAAGGACCAGGTCGATGCGCTCCGCGCCAACGGCGTACGCGCGGCCTGCTACAACTCCTCGCTGGGAGCCGCCGAGTCGAGGGGGGTGCTGGCTGCCTTGCACCGGGGGGAGCTCGACCTGCTCTACATCGCTCCTGAGCGGCTGCTGGGCGAGGACTTTCTGGCCCGACTGGCGACTCTGTCCATTGCCCTCTTTGCGGTCGATGAGGCGCACTGCGTCTCCCAGTGGGGGCATGACTTCCGGCCGGAGTACGTTCAACTCGGCCGCCTGCGGCAGCTTTTTCCGCAGGTGCCGATGATTGCCCTCACGGCCACCGCCGACCCGCAGACGCGCGACGACATACGCGCCCGGCTCGGCCTGATGCGCGCCCGTTCGTTCATCGCCGGCTTCGACCGGCCGAACATCCGCTACACGGTTGTCGACAAGCAGAAGCCCTTTGCTCAGCTCAGTGCTTTTCTTGCCGACCATGTCGATGAAGCGGGAATCGTCTACGCCCTCTCGCGCAAGCGGGTCGAAGAGGTGGCGGCGCGCCTGGCCGCCGCCGGGGTCGCCGCCGCTCCCTATCACGCCGGCCTTCCCGATGCCGAACGCCGCCGGGTTCAGGAGGCCTTCCAGCGTGACGATCTCCAGGTGGTGGTGGCGACCGTAGCCTTCGGCATGGGGATCGACAAACCCAACGTGCGCTTCGTGGTGCACTACGACCTGCCAAAAAACATCGAAAGCTACTACCAGGAGACCGGCCGGGCCGGCCGTGACGGCCTGGCGGCCGAGGCGCTCCTGCTCTTCGGCTATGGTGACATCGCCATTGTCCGCGGCCTGATCATGCAGGGCGGAAACCCCGAGCAGAATCGCATCGAGTTGCACAAGCTGCAGGCGATCATCGGGTTCGCCGAGCCATTGACCTGCCGCCGGCGCGTACTGCTCGGCTACTTCGGGGAGAAACTCGAGGAGGACTGCGGCAACTGCGACATCTGCCTCAATCCGCCCCAGACCTACGACGCCACGGAAGCCGCGCAGAAAGCCCTGTCCTGCGTCTTCCGGGTCGGCCAGCGCTTCGGCATGGGGCATGTCATCGATGTACTGCGCGGAGTCGACAGCGAGCGCATCCGTCAACTGGGCCACGAACGGCTTTCCACTTACGGTATCGGCGCCGGGCAGAGCGCCGAGGCCTGGGGGAGTCTCATCCGGCAACTGGTGCATCGGGGCTACCTGGAGCAGGATGTGGCCAGCTATTCGGTGCTGCGCCTGACGCCCGCAGCCCGGCCGCTGCTGCGCGGCGAGGAACGTCTTACCCTGGCTCGGCCGCGGGTCAAGGCGAAGCCGCTGAAAAAGGCGGCGCGAAAGCGACCGGGGCAGCACGATTACGACGAGGAGTTGTTTCAGTCGCTGCGGATTTTGCGCAAGCGTCTCGCCGATGCGGCAGGCGTGCCTCCCTTTGTGGTCTTCGGCGATGCCACGCTGGCCGAGATGGCCGCCTGCCGCCCCACCTGCGAGGAAGCGCTGCTGCAGGTCAACGGGGTTGGCCGGCACAAGTGCGAGCGATACGGAGCGGAGTTCCTGGCTGAAATTCTGCGGCACCGCGGTGAGTAAGGGGGGGCAGGGACGGGCTGTCGCGACAAAAAAAACCAAGCCCCATAAATGTTCTTGACATCACTTGGGGTCTTTTGGTAAAAGTTGTCGGCGTTTCGGATGTAGGCACGTAGCTCAGTGGGAGAGCACTACCTTGACACGGTAGGGGTCGGCGGTTCAATCCCGCCCGTGCCTACCAATTAAAACCGACATCCGCTCGTACCGATCGAGGCATCTCCGGATGCCTCTTTTCATTCGCGGAGATGGCCATGACTCAGATTCGCGTAGAACTGCCAGACGGCTCACTCAAAGAACTCCCTGCGGGGAGTACGCCGCTCGACGTGGCCCGCAGCATCAGCGAGGGCCTGGCGCGGCAGTCCGTTGCCGCCCGTGTCGACGGACAGCTGGTCGACCTCAACCACCGGATCGAAACAGATGTCCGTCTCGAACTCGTGACCTCGGCCACCAGGGACGGGCTGGAGGTCCTGCGCCACTCCGCTGCCCACCTGATGGCGCATGCGGTCAAGAGCCTCTATGGCCAGGATGTGCAGGTGACCATCGGTCCGGCGATCGAAAACGGTTTCTACTACGATTTCTACAGCGAAAAGCACACTTTCACTCCGGAGGAGTTCGATGTCATCGAAGCGAAGATGACCGAACTCGCGACGGCCAATCTCCCCATCGTCCGTGAAGAGCTGAGCCGCGACAGCGCGATCCAGCTTTTTCGGGACATGGGCGAAACTTACAAGGTGCAGCTCATCGAATCGTTGCCCAACGAGACGGTGTCGCTTTACCGTCAGGGGGATTTTGTCGATCTCTGCCGCGGCCCGCATCTCCCCTCCACCGGCCAGCTCAAGGCCTTCAAGTTGACCAGCGTGGCCGGCGCTTACTGGCGTGGCGATGAAAAAAACGCCATGCTGCAGCGCATTTACGCGACGGCTTTTGCGGACCGCAAAGAGCTCAAGAGCTACCTGCTCAAGCTGGAAGAGGCGAAAAAGCGCGACCATCGCAAGCTGGGAAGAGAGCTCGACCTCTTCTCCTTCAACGAAGATGCCGGCGCCGGACTCGTCATCTGGCACCCGAAGGGGGCGCTGCTGCGAACCCTCCTGGAGGATTTCGAGCGCCGCGAGCATCTCAAGCGCGGCTACGATATCGTCATGGGGCCGCAGATTCTGCGCACCGACCTCTGGAAGATCTCGGGGCACTACGACAATTACCGTGACAACATGTACTTCACCGAGGTCGAGGAGCAGAGCTACGGCATCAAACCGATGAACTGCCTCGCCCACATGCTGATCTACAAGTCGAAGATGCGCTCCTACCGCGATCTGCCCCTGCGCTTTTTCGAGCTCGGCACGGTGCATCGCCACGAGAAATCCGGCGTGCTGCACGGTCTGCTGCGGGTTCGGGGCTTCACTCAGGACGATGCCCATATCCTGTGTGCGCCGGAACAGCTCGACGGCGAGATCAAGGGCGTACTCAAATTCGTTCAGGACGTGATGGCGATCTTCGGTTTCGAATATGAGATGGAGATCTCCACCCGCCCGGAGAAGTCGATCGGCAGCGACGAGGATTGGGAGCGGGCGACCAACGCTCTGATGAATGCCCTGCGTGATTCCGGCGTCCCCTTCGAGATCAATGAGGGAGACGGGGCCTTCTACGGGCCGAAGATCGATATCAAGCTCAAGGACGCCCTTGACAGGCGTTGGCAGTGTGCTACAATCCAGTGCGATTTTACGCTCCCCGAGCGTTTTGATCTCACCTATGTGGGAAGTGACGGCGAGAAACACCGTCCGGTCATGGTGCACCGGGTCATCCTCGGAGCCATCGAGCGCTTCATCGGTGTTCTGATCGAGCACTTTGCCGGCAACTTCCCTCTCTGGATTTCTCCGGTTCAGGCCGTTGTCCTCAATGTGACCGACAATCAGGCCGATTATGCCGAGCAGGTCTTCCAGACCCTGCGGGCTGAGGGGATTCGTGTCCAGAAGGATTTGCGGAACGAGAAGCTCGGCTTCAAGATCCGTGAGGCCCAACTGGAGAAGGTCCCCTACATGCTTGTTATCGGGGACCGGGAGATGGAGAGCGGAGCCGTTTCACCTCGCCATCGTTCCGGCAATACCCTTGACTCGATGAGTCCCGCCGACTTCGTCCGTTTTGTTCAGGACGAGTGCCGGCAATTTCATTAGGAGGTGGCACCATAGCTAAGCCAGAAACCAACATCAATCGCGCCATCCGGGCCCGGGAAGTTCGTGTCGTCGACGATGAGGGGACACAGCTCGGCGTCCTGAGCATCAGCGACGCCCTGGCCGCAGCCGAGCAACGCGGCCTCGACCTCGTTGAAGTTTCGCCCAATGCCGATCCCCCGGTCTGCCGGATCATGGATTACGGCAAATACAAGTATCAGCAGAGCAAGCGGGCGGCCGAGGCGAAAAAGAAGACGGCGAAGGTCGAGCTCAAGGAAGTCAAGATGCGTCCCAAGACCGAGGAGCACGATTTCCAGGTCAAGGTCCGGAACGCCAGGCGTTTTCTGGAAGAGGGGAACAAGGTCAAGGTGACCGTCATGTTCCGCGGGCGTGAAGTGACGCATCCCGAGTTTGGCCGCAGGCTACTGGTAAAGGTCACCGAAGAATTGAAGGATATTGCGCAGGCCGAATCGTTGCCGAGCATGGCCGGTCGGTTTATGACCATGGTTATTGCACCGCTGAAGAAATAAACCGTTTGATTCAAAACTAAGCCATAAGGAGATGGGGCATGCCCAAGATTAAAACCAATCGCGGCGCCGCCAAGCGTTTTCGCAAAACCGGCACCGGCAAAATCCGCCGCAACAAGGCTTTTACCAGCCACATTCTGACCAAGAAAACCACCAAGCGCAAACGCGATCTGCGTCAGTCGACTCTGGTCGCCGCAGTCGATGAAAAGAATATCAGCCGTCTGATCCCCTACCTTTAAGGGTCAGCGGCTCGGCCTAAGTCCGTGAACTGAGGGGAAATGTCTCCCCCTTCAGATCCGGCGGCGGGATGTCCCGCCCATTACCAGCAAGAAGGAGTAACCCATGCCGAGAGCAAAAAGAGGATTCAAAGCGAGACGCAGAAGAAACAAGGTCCTGAAGCTGGCCAAAGGTTTCCGTGGTGCCCGCAGCAAGCTGTTCCGCAGTGCCACCGAGGCGGTGGACCGGGCGCTGAACTACGCTTTTCGCGACCGCAAGGTCAAGAAACGGGATTTCCGGGCGCTCTGGATTGCCCGAATCAATGCCGCATCGCGTGACAACGGGCTTTCTTACAGCCGCCTGGTGTTCGGTCTGAAAAAGGCCGAGATCGGGCTGGACCGCAAAATCCTGGCCCAGCTGGCCGTTGCCGACCCTGCCGGCTTCAGTGCGGTGGTCGAAAAGGCCAAGGCCCAGCTGCAGTAAGACTGCGGACGAGGAAAAAGAGATGAGGGCCTGCCTCATCTCTTTTTTTTTGCGGAAATTTTTGAATCGATGGAAGCTGCGGCTTCTTTCAGTGTTTATACAGCTCGAGGCAGGAAAGCCATGAAGGATAGACTGGAAGAGATGTTGCTGGCGGCAGGCGCCGCCATGACCGAGGCCAATTCGGAGAACGCCCTGCAGGATGTGCGGGTGAGATTTCTTGGCAAGAAGGGGGAGTTGACCACCATCATGAAGGAGATGGGCCGGCTCTCCCCGGAGGATCGCCCGGTCCTCGGCGCCCTGGCCAACCGGGTCAAGGAAGAGCTGGAAGCGCTCTTTGCCTTGCGCCTGCAGAGCATCCGCGAAGCCGAGATCGCCCGCCGGCTGGCCAGTGAACGTATCGATGTCACGCTACCCGGCCGCAGTTTTTTTGTTGGTACCCGGCATCCGATCACGCTGGTGGCCGAAGAGATCAGCGAAATATTTACCTCCCTCGGGTTCGGCATCGAGGAAGGACCGGAAGTAGAAAAAGATTTCTACAATTTCGAGGCCCTCAACATGCCCAAGGATCACCCGGCGAGGGACATGCAGGATACGTTCTACATCAGCGACGATGTCGTGCTGCGGACGCATACCTCCCCGGTACAGATTCGCACCATGCTGCGCCAGGCGCCGCCGGTGCGGGTGATTGCTCCCGGTACGGTGTACCGCCGCGACTCCGACATCACCCATAGCCCGATGTTTCACCAGATTGAAGGGTTTCTTGTCGATCGCCATGTCACCTTCGGAGACCTCAAGGGGATTCTCACCACTTTTGTCACGCAGATGTTCGGCAAAAACGTCGGGGTTCGTTTCCGCCCCTCGTTTTTCCCTTTCACCGAACCTTCCGCCGAGGTCGATATCCAGTGCGTCATCTGTGGCGGCGCTGGTTGCCGGGTCTGCAAGAATTCGGGCTGGCTCGAAATCCTGGGCAGCGGAATGATCGATCCCGAAGTCTTCCGGGCCGTCAATTACGACCCGGAAGTCTATAGTGGTTTTGCCTTCGGCATGGGGCTGGAACGGATCGCCATGCTCAAGTACGGGGTCAATGACCTGCGCCTCTTCTTCGAAAACGACCTGCGCTTCTTGCGGCAGTTCTGATGAAATCGTAATAAGTCAAGATGCACCACGGAGGGCACCGAAAACACAGAGATAAGGCCTTTAGTTTTCAAGGTTTTCTCTGTGTCCTCTGTGGGAAATGCTCTGGCATTTTACGAGACCATGAATTCCGACTCCCAAAGGGTTTCCAACATGATCGTCACCTACAACTGGCTGAAAGAATTTGTTGATTTCAACTTTTCGCCGGAAGATCTTGCCCATCGGCTGACCATGACCGGCCTCGAAGTCGACGCCATGGAGAAGCTCGGTGAAGGCCTCGACTCTGTCATCGTCGCCCGCCTGGTTTCGGTCGACCGCCATCCCGATGCCGAGCGCCTCACCCTCTGCCGGGTCGACACCGGCAGCGAGACGGTCCAGGTCGTCTGCGGCGCCTCCAATCACCGGGCCGGCGATCTGGTCGCCCTGGCGCAGGTCGGTTCTGTTCTGCCAGGTGATTTCAAGATCAAAAAATCGAAGATCCGCGGCGTCGAATCGATGGGCATGCTCTGCTCGGAAAAGGAACTTGGCCTCGCCGAGGAGTCGGCGGGGATCATGATCCTGTCTGCGGGGCTTTCCCTTGGTCAGCCGGTTTTTGCGGCTCTCGGTCTCAAGGATGTCCGTTTCGAACTTGGTCTGACGCCTAACCGTCCCGACTGCCTCAGCGTCGTCGGCGTGGCCCGCGAAGTTTCCGCCATGGCCGGCAACCCTCTGCGTCTGCCCGCTGGGCAGGTTGCCGAAACGGGCCCGGCCATCGCCAGCCAGACCTCCATCACGGTCACCGAGCCCGGGCTTTGCCCGCGGTACGCTGCCCGGCTGATCCGTGGCGTCACTATCGGTCCGTCCCCCGACTGGCTGGTGAGCCGCCTGGAAGCGGTCGGCATGCGCTCCATCAACAATGTCGTCGATGTCACGAACTATGTGCTGATGGAGTTGGGGCATCCGCTTCACGCCTTCGACTTCGGTCTGCTGCGCGGCGGCTGCATTGTCGTCAAGCGAGCCGGGAAGGGGGAGACGTTCACGACTCTCGACGGGCAGTCGCGGCCCCTCGATGATCGCGATCTGGTGATCTGCGATGCCGAAGGTCCGGTGGCCCTGGCCGGCATCATGGGCGGAGAGAATTCGGAAATTCGGCCGGATACCGTCGACATCCTGCTGGAGAGCGCCTACTTCAACCCGACGAGCATTCGTCGCAGCAGCAAGCGTCTCGGTCTGCATACCGAATCGTCGCACCGTTTCGAGCGTGGGGCGGATGTGAACATGGTCCCCGTGGCCCTTGACCGGGCCGCTTCGCTTATCCTCGAAGTAGCCGGCGGCACGGCGGCGAAAGGTCGCATCGATGTCTACCCGCAGCCCCTTGTCGAGCGTCGACTCGCCATTTCCGCTCGCAAGACGGCGGAAATTCTCGGGCTTGAACTCGACATCCTGGAAATCCGGCGCCTGCTGCAGTCCATCGGTCTGGCGGCCGAGTTTGCCGAGCACCGGGAGGCGACACTTTACGTTTCCATCCCCGCGTTTCGGCCCGATCTCGAGCGGGAGATCGATCTCATCGAAGAAGTCGCCCGCCTTAACGGCTATGACAAAATCCCGGTCACCATGCCTGCCGGCCGCATCGTCTGCCATCGTCCGGGAAACCGGCAGCGGCATGCCCGGCAGTTGCGCGATGCCATGGTCGCTGCCGGTTTTTCCGAAGTGATCAACTATTCTTTCACCACTCCGTCCGCCTGGGACAAGATTGCCCTGCCGGGCGACGATTCGCGACGGGAGACGGTCAAGGTACTTAACCCTCTCACCGAAGAGCAGTCGGTGATGCGGACTACGCTGGTGCCCAGCCTGCTGGAAACCGTCTCGCGCAACCTGGCTTATCGCAGTCGTGACCTGCGGCTTTTCGAACTTCGGCCGGTTTTCCTGCCGCAGGCCGGCGAAGAGTTGCCGCAGGAGCGCCTCCGGCTGACCGCCGTCATCTGCGGCCGCCGTGCACCTGAAGGGTGGGCGCAGGGGAACGAAGCCGTCGATTTCTTCGATCTTAAAGGCGTCCTGGAGGCGTTGCTTGAGCGCTTCCGGATTGACCGCATCAGTTGGGATTCCTCGCTGAGCGAGCCCTTTCTCCATCCCGGCAAGTCGTGCACCCTGACCTCCGGAAAGGCCGTACTGGGCACCATCGGTGAGGTCCATCCCGAGGTTCTCGGGAACTTCGATATCGAATGCCCGGTCTATCTGCTCGATCTCGACCTCCAGGCGTTTTTTGCCGAGGGCGGTCTGCGCCGCAGCTTCTGCTCGCCTTCGCGTTTCCCTGACGTTTACCGGGACACCGCCCTGCTGCTCGATGAAGAGGTGAGTGCCCGGCAGGTGTTCGACCTGCTGGGGCGTGTGAAGGCGAAAGAGGTGGAGGATGTCGTTCTCTTCGATCTTTATCGCGGCAAGGGGATTCCTGCCGGCAAGAAGAGCCTGGCGATCCGGATTCGTTATCGTTCGGCGGAGAAAACCCTGACCGATGAGGAGATCGGCGTCCTCCATGGCCGGATCATCGAAACGCTCTGCAAAAGCCTCGGCGCAGAAATCCGTTAAAAAAGCGTTGATTACCGTAACTTCCTGTGTTATAAAAACCCGTAAATTCAAGGACCTTTACAATTCAGTGAGGTGGAGGACATATGACGAAGGCGGACTTGATCGAGAATGTGTACCTGAAGACCGGTTTTTCCAAAAAGGAATCCGCCGAAATTGTCGAAACGGTCTTCGAGTTGATCAAGACAACGCTGGAGCAGGGTGAGAAGATAAAAATCGCCGGCTTCGGCAATTTTGTGGTCAAGGAAAAGTCTACCCGCCGTGGCCGCAACCCCCAGACGGGAGATGAAATCGAGATTACTTCTCGCCGGATACTGACCTTCAAACCGAGTCAGGTTCTGAAGTCCTCCATCAACGGAGGGGAGGAGTAGCCGGACCTCTCCAGACTGTTCCCGGCGCAGCCTATGGACGTCGAGATTCCCGACAAGCTCTATTTCAAGATCGGCGAAGTAGCCGAATTGACGGGCGTCAAGCCTCACGTCCTGCGTTATTGGGAATCGGAATTCGCACCTTTTCGTCCCGCCAAAAGTCGGAGCCAGCAGCGTCTTTACCGCCGCAAGGACGTTGAACTGGTGCTGCGCCTCAAGGATCTCCTGTACAACCAGGGTTTCACCATTGCCGGGGCGAAGAAAAAGTTGCGCGAACCCCCGGCTGCCGTCCTGCAAGACCAGTTGACTCTCCCTCTGATGCCCAGCCCTGAGCGCCTGCTTCTCGATGAGGTGCGCCGCGATCTGCGGCGGCTCAGAAAGTCGTTGAACGTCACTTCCGAATCGGAATAATCCCCATTCCAGATTCTTGCCCCTTGAGGCTCCCTTGCTGATTCTGGTCACCAACGACGACGGCATCTATTCTCCCGGCCTGGTGGCCCTCGCCGAACGATTGACCAGCATCGCCCGCGTGGTGGTGGTGGCTCCGGATCGAGAAAGAAGCGCCGCCGGCCATTCGCTGACCCTTCACTCCCCCCTGCGGGCCGAAGAAGTCAGGCCCGGTTTCTTTGCTGTCGACGGTACCCCGACCGACTGCGTCAACCTAGGCGTCCACGGTCTCCTCGCCGAGCGTCCATCCCTGGTCGTTTCGGGCATCAACAAGGGGGGGAACATGGGGGACGACATTACCTATTCCGGGACCGTCTCCGCCGCCATGGAGGCAACCCTCATGGGCGTTCCCGCCTTCGCCGTCTCCCTGGTCGGGAGTTCCTTCTCCACTGCCGATTTCGCCGTTGCCGCCGAATTCTCCCGCTGTCTGGCCCGCCGGATATTTGAACGCAGCTTGCCTCCCGATACCTTCCTGAATGTCAACGTGCCGCCTGGCAATCCCGCCGGCGTGGTGTTGACCCGACAGGGAAAGCGCAACTACAGCGACGTGATCGTGGCGAAGACCGATCCGCGGGGGCGTCTTTATTACTGGATCGGCGGCGGGGAACTGGGTTTCGAAAACGTGCCGGGGACCGATTTTCACGCAGTCCATGGCGGCGCCATTTCGGTTACCCCGTTGCATCTGGATCTGACCAATTACCGTTCCTTCGAAACGCTGGCCTCCTGGCGGCTGGACGACCTGGGTATCGGTTCATCTGCTGAACATGAAGAGGGGAACGGAAGATGAATTTCGCCACGGCCCGGCGGCGCATGGTGGAGCGGCACATTCAGGGGCGGGGCATCACCGATCCGCTGGTGATCGAGGCGATGTGCCAGGTTCCCCGGCATCTCTTCGTCGAGGAGGCGCTGCAGGGGCAAGCCTACAGTGATTACCCCTTGCCCATTGGCGAGAAACAGACGATTTCGCAGCCCTTTACCGTGGCGCTCATGACCCAGTCCCTACAGTTGCGGGGAGGGGAAAAGGTGCTGGAGATCGGTACCGGCTCCGGTTATCAGGCCGCTGTCCTGGCCCGGATCGCCTCCCGGGTCTATACGGTCGAGCGGTTCCCGGCTCTGGCCCGGCGAGCCCGGCGGGTGCTCGATGCCATCGGGGCCGGCACCGTCAATATCCGGCTCAGCGACGGAACCAGCGGCTGGGAAGACGAGGCGCCCTTCGACGCCATCATCATCACGGCCGGTGCGCCTTCGATTCCGTCCCAATACCGCGAGCAACTGGCCGTCGGCGGGAGGCTGGTCATCCCGGTGGGAACTCTGGGCACCCAGGTGCTCAAAAGGGTCGTTCGTGTCGGGGAGAAGGAGTATGCCGAGGAGGATCTTCTCGACTGCCGCTTCGTGCCCCTGGTCGGCAGGTTCGGCTGGGAGGAGGAGAAGGCCGGATGATGCGGGCGATGCGTCGTCTTTACGACTGGGTACTGCATTGGGCCGAAACGCCTTACGGAGTTCCGGCCCTTTTTCTGCTGGCCTTCGCCGAGTCCTCCTTTTTTCCGATCCCCCCCGATGTTTTGCTGCTGGCCCTGTGCATCGCCATCCCCACCAGGTCTTTCCGTTTTGCGTTGATCTGCTCAATCGGCTCGGTGCTGGGCGGAGTGGCCGGTTACGGTATCGGCCGCGGTTTGTGGGAAGCGGTCTCCGGTTATTTCTACCTCTATGTCCCCGGCTTCAGTGAAACGGCCTTTTCCCGGGTCCAGCACCTCTTCGCCGCCTACGACTTCTGGACGGTCTTCACCGCCGGGTTTACCCCTATTCCCTATAAGGTGATTACCATCGGCGCCGGCGTTTTCCACATCAATTTCCCCGTTTTCGTCCTGGCTTCCGTGATCAGCCGCAGCCTGCGTTTCTTCCTGGTCGCCGCGCTGATCTACC
>DASPGW010000055.1 GCA_035620395.1 Desulfuromonadales bacterium
GGCGAATGGCTGCCAGGTTGACAGGGAGCGCTTTACCCGTTAAGGTTTCGTCCTGCCATCCAAACCAAGGAGCTGCCATGAGCCCCACCGACGAAAGTCACCTGAGCTGGGACCTCACCCCCCTCTATGCCGGCCCTGACGACCCCCGCTGGGCCGTCGATCTGGAGCGGGCGCGGGAGCGCGGCAGATCTTTCCGCCACGATTTCCGCGGCCGCATCCGTTCGGAAAACCTCACCGCAGAATTGCTGGCAGCCGCGCTGCGCAGCTACGAGGAGCTGCAGAAGGCGGGCCTCAAGCCGTATCTTTACGCCCAACTTCTCTTCGCAGGCGACAGCGCCCCGGACCCCCACAAGGCCCTCATGGCCCGCGCCCGGGAGGTCTGGAGCGCCGTGGCCGAGGAAACCCTCTTTTTTGAGCTGGAACTGCTGGATGTCGACGAGGAACGGATGGCCGCCCTGTTCAGAGACTCGGAGGTGGCGCCCTATGTCCACTACCTGCAGCAGGTGAGGGTGCATGCCCCCTATACCCTCTCCGAAGAGGTGGAGCAGGCGCTCAAGCGCAAGGACCTCTCAGGCAGGGAAGCCTTCGTCCAACTCTTCGAAGAGTTGACCTCCTCGCTGAAGTTCACCTTTCGCCTGCCGATTGAGGAAGCGTCCCGGGAGGTAACCGGAGAAGAGTTGCTGGCCCTGCTCTATCACCCGGAGCGGGAGGTGCGAGAGAGAGCCTTCGCCGTCTTCCTGGAGAAGCATGCCGAAAACGCTCTGGTGCTCACCTCCTGCTTCAACAACCTCCTGCTCGACCATGGCAAAGAGGTCGAGTTGCGTCGGTATCCCGACCTCATGACCCCCACCCTTCTGGCCAATGAGACGGATGCCGCCATGGTGGAGCGCCTGATGGAGGTCACCGAGAACAACTACGGGGTCGCCCGGGAATACTTCGACCTCAAGCGCCGGTTGCTGAAGCTTCCGCAGATGAAGAACACCGATCTCTATGCGCCGCTTGGGACGGAGAGTCGGCAGGTTCCCTTCGCCGAGGCGAAAGAGACAGTATTGGCCGCCTTTCGCAGCTTCGCGCCGCCGTTGGCGAAGGCGGCCGAGGGGTTCTTCGCCAACCGGCGGATCGATGTGCTCCCCCGGCCGGGGAAGAGCGGCGGCGCCTTTTGCCAGGGGATGCTGCCGGGGCTTCACCCTTACGTGCTGCTCAACTACACGGGCACCATGCGGGATGTCGCCACCCTCGCCCACGAACTGGGACATGGCGTCCACTTCGCGCTTTCCCAAGGGCAGAATCTCTTCCATTACCAGGCTCCGCTCCCCTTTGCCGAGACGGCCAGCGTCTTTGGCGAAATGCTGCTGACCCGGTATCTCCTCGACCGCGAAACTAATCGGCAGGTAAAGATCGAGCTCCTTTGCGCCAAACTGGAAGACATTATCGCCACCACTTTTCGCCAGAACGTGCTCACCCGCTTCGAGCTGGCGGCGCACCGTCGGCGGGCCGAAGGGCTGCTGGCCCCCGACGATCTCTGTGCGCTCTGGTGGGCAGAGAACGGGAAGCTTTATGGCGACGCGGTGGAGATGATCGAGCCTTACCGCTGGGGCTGGAGCTACATCAGTCACTTTATTCACGCCCGATTCTACTGCTATTCCTACGTTTTTGGCGAACTGCTGGTGCTGGCCCTCTACCAGAAATACCTGGAGGAGGGGAGCGGCTTCGTGCCCAAGTTCCTGGAGCTGCTCTCCCGCGGTGGCAGCCGGAAACCGGCCGACCTGCTGGCACCGTTCGGCATCGATCTGACCGACCCGGACTTCTGGCAGAAGGGGTATGACTTCGTAGGTGGGTTGCTGCGGGAGTTGCGGCAGCTCGTGGAGCAGGAATAATTTTGTCGAAAGTGCTTTCCAAGTCACAGATGATCCGTTCAACTCAGAGTCGAAGAGGCGCAGAGACGCAAGAGTTCCTCGGCTTTTCTCCGAGATTCTGGGTCTCTGCGTCAAGCCGGCCTCAATAAGTATTGAAAAAATAGCTTGTTTTCTCGCCCAAAGTCTGTATGATGCGCGCAGACTGTTCATCGCCACGGTGGAAACGGCCCACGAGCCGTATTGACTCACTTGCTTTCACCGTGTGCTTCATCGCTCACTGGCCCCTCCTGCGCTCAGCTTCCTTATCGATCCTGCGGCAGCAATCTAGGTTGGCGACGATGTTTCATTGCCAGTCTGTGTCGTGCTGTCGCCGCCCTTCTCTTTAGAGCCATCCGTTTGGCCCTGCGGTTCGCACGTCCCACTCGTTCAGCGTTCCGCCGTGGCAGCCTGGCCGCGTCCCGGGGCAGGCTATCTTGTGCCTGCCGGTGACGTTGCCGGCCGCCGCATCGGCACGCGGGGGAACCGTAATGTCTTTTTCCGCCCTGCAACTCGATCCGTCCCTGCTCAAAGCCATCACCGATTGCGGCTACACCGCCCCGACCCCGATTCAATCCCAGGCCATTCCCGAGGCCCTGGCCGGCCGCGACCTGATCGCTTCGGCCCAGACCGGCACCGGCAAGACCGCCGCCTTCATGCTCCCGGCCCTGCAGCGTCTCGCCACCCTGGTCAAAGGGCCCAAGGGTGCCCCGCGAGTGCTGGTGCTGACCCCGACCCGCGAACTGGCCGCCCAGGTGACGGACGCCACCCGCACCTATGGCCGCTATCTGCGCATTCGCAGCGCCGTGATCCTCGGCGGGGTCCCCTATGGCCCGCAGTTCCGCGACCTTTCGCAGCCCATTGATCTGGTGGTGGCGACGCCGGGGCGTCTGCTCGATCATCTGGACCGGGGAAGCCTCGATCTGTCCCGCCTGGAACTGTTGATCCTCGACGAAGCCGACCGCATGCTGGACATGGGCTTCAAGGAGGATGTGGAGAAGGTCTGTGCCGCCGCCCCCAAGGGACGCCAGACCCTGCTCTTTACCGCCACCATGGATGCCACCATGGCGCGTCTGGCCGCCAGCCTGCTGCACGAGCCGGCGCGCATCGAGGTGGTCGGCAAGCAGACCACCCATGAGCAGATCGAGCAGCGCCTGCACGTGGCCGACAACCTCGAGCACAAGCAGCGCCTGCTCGAACGCCTGGTGAGCGAACCGGCCGTGACCCGTGCGATCATTTTTGCCGGCACTCGCCGGGACGCCGAACGCCTGGCCGGGGAACTCTCCAGCCAGGGACACCGGGCCCATGCCCTGCACGGCGAGATGAACCAGGTGGCCCGCAACCGGACGGTGGATAACCTGCGCAAGGGACGGGTGCGTTTGCTGGTCGCGACCGATGTTGCCGCCCGGGGACTCGACGTCAAGGAAATCAGCCACGTCATCAACTTCGACCTGCCCAAGTTTGCCGAAGACTACGTTCACCGCATCGGCCGCACCGGCCGGGCCGGCGCCTCGGGGACAGCCGTCTCCCTCGCTTCGGCGACGGACTTTGCCGCCCTGCAGCGCATCCAGCGCTTCATCGGCCAGCAGTTGCCGCAGCATGTGCTGCCGGGCCTGGAGCCCACCTGCATCCTGCGCGCGCCGGCCGAGAAAGCCCGCCGTCGTCCCGGCGGGCCCCAAGGCAAGGCCCGGCGCCCGTTTGCCGACCGCGACAAGGCCGGCGCCAGCAGCGGCTACCAGGGGAAGAAGGGTGCCGCCGGTTCCCGGCAGCCGGCCCGGGAGCCGGTGGTCTCTTACCGCAGCAGCAAGCCGGGCGGCAAGGGTGCGTCGGCACGCTGAAACACCGGAAACGATATAAACGAAACGGGCACCCTCTTCGCGGGGGTGCCCGTTTCGTTTTTCGGGGTGCTTCGCTCAACCTTGCGCTTCGAGCAGCACCTTGATTTGGGCGGCAATGTTCTCGGCGGTAAAGCCGAAGTGCTTGAGCAACTCGCTGCCCGGAGCGCTGGCGCCGAAGCCGGTCATGGCGACGACGGCTCCGGCCGGTCCGACATAACGCTCCCATCCGAGAGGAGCGGCCGCCTCCACTGCCACCCGCACCGGGCAGGCGGCCGGCAGCACCTCATCGCGGTAGCTGTGCTCCTGCGCCGCGAAAATCTCCCAACAGGGGAGGGAGATGACCCGGATGCCGAAACCCTCCTGCTGCAGCAGTTCGCGGGCGGCCAGCGCAGGGTGGACTTCCGAGCCCGTGGCGATGAGGATGGCGGCGAGCGGCCCCTCCTCCCCGGCCAGAACGTAGCCGCCGCGCCGCACCCCCTCGGCGGCGGCGTAGCGGCTGCGGTCGAGGACCGGCAGGTTCTGCCGGGAGAGAATGAGGGCGGTCGGGCCGGTTCGGTTCTCGATCGCCAGCCGCCAGGCCTCCGTTGTCTCGTTGGCATCGGCCGGACGGATGACGGTGAGGTTGGGCACGGCGCGCAGGCCTGGGAGTTGCTCCACCGGCTGGTGGGTCGGGCCATCTTCACCGAGGCCGACCGAATCGTGGGTGAAGACGTAGATCGGGGCGATCCCCATCATCGCCGAGAGCCGAATCGGGGGGCGCATGTAGTCGGCAAAGATCAGAAAGGTGCCTCCGTAGGGACGCAGCCCCGGGGTGTGCGCAAGGCCGTTGAGGACTGCACCCATGGCGTGCTCGCGCACTCCGAAGTGGATGTTGCGGCCGCTGCCGCCGAGGTGAAACGCACTCTGTCCCTTGAGTTCGGTGTTGTTGGACGGGGCGAGGTCGGCTGAGCCGCCGAGCAGAAAGGGGAGGCGGGTCGCCAGGGCGTTAAGGACGATGCCGCTCGCCTTGCGGGTCGCCATCTGCCCATCGGCCGGGGTGAAGGCAGGCAACTGCCGGTCCCAGCCGGAGGGGAAGCGCCCCTCGGCGGCCTCCCGCCAGGCGGCGAGGAGCATGGAGCCACCGTCGGCCCTTCCGGCCAGTTCAGCGCGCCAGGCGCGTTCCAGCTGCGCACCCCTTGCCTTGGCTGCGCCCAGGTGGGCCGCCACCGTCTCAGGGATAACGAAGGTGGCCTCCGGATCGCGTCCGAGGCGCGCCTTGAGCAGGCGCACCTCTTTCTGCCCCAGGGGGGCACCGTGTGCCTCGGGGGAATCCTGCAGGTTCGGCGCACCGGCGGCGATGTGGGTGCGGGCGATGATCAGCGACGGACGGGCATCATCCTTGGCTCGCTCGAGAGCGGTGTCGATCTCCGGCAGGTTCTCCCCCTCCACCCGTTGCACGTGCCAGCCGTAGGCAAGGAAGCGGGTCGCCACTTCCTCGCTGAAGGCGAGATCGGTCTCCCCCTCGATGGTGATGCGATTGTCGAGGTAGAGGTAGATCAGGTTCCCCAGTCGCAGGTGGCCGGCGAGCGACGCGGCTTCGGCAGCGACTCCCTCCATCAGATCGCCGTCGGAGCAGAGGCCGTAGACACGGTAGGCGAACAGCTCAGGGTCGACCTGCTCGGCCAGAAAGCGGCCGCCCATGGCCATGCCGACGCCGACGGCGAAACCCTGGCCGAGCGGGCCGGTGGTCGTCTCGACGCCCGGGGTGTGGCCGAACTCGGGATGCCCGGGGGTACGGCTGCCAAGTTGCCGAAAGTTCCTGATCTCCTCCAGCGGCAGGTCGTAGCCGCTGAGGTGCAGCATCGAGTAGAGAAGCATGGAGGCGTGGCCGCAGGAGAGGATGAAGCGGTCCCGTCCCGGCCAGTCGGGATTGCCGGGGTTGAAGCGCAGATGCCGGGTGAAGAGGAGATAGGCAATGGGGGCAGCTTCCATGGGGGTGCCAGGATGCCCCGAGTTTGCCTGCTCGACGGCGTCGACGGCCAGCAGGCGGATGGTGGCGATACTCTCTACGGCCTGGACCGGATCGATTGCAGGGTGCGGGTGCATGGGGTCTCCTTGCATGAATGGCATGTGTCGTCCCATTGAAACAGGAACTGGGCGATTTTTCAAGGGACGCGCAAGACAGGAGCAGATTCTCGGCTAAAATTGCTCTGGCGGGTGCGGGCGTCTTCTTCGCCCCCGCAAACTGAAACGGCTGCGGTGCAGACAACTGCTCTCTTCCGGGTAAGGCACCCCGTCGAGATGGTGCTGTCAACGACCGCACTCAGCACAAGGAGGTATGGGTTATGTTCTATTTCGCCTACGGCGAGAACATGGACGAAGCCACACTGGCGGCGCGTGGGGTGAGCTTCACCAAGGTCTGCACCGGCAAGGTGCGCCATCTGCGGCTGTCGTTTCAGAAACCCGGCGAGGATGGGACCGGCAAGGCCGACCTCAAGGATGACAAGGGGGGAGTGACCGAAGGGGTGGTTTATGATGTCCCCGAGGCGAGTCTGGCCAATCTCGATGTCTACGAAGGGGTCGACAAGGGGCATTACCGGCGCCAGACCGTGACCGTACAGACGTCGCGCGGCGAACTTGAATGTGTGCTCTACCGTGCGGCCAAGTTCAAAGGCGGCCTGAAGCCGAATTCGGCCTATCTGCAGACCATCATCCGGGGGGCGGAGGCGCATCGTCTATCACCGGAGTACATTACTTATCTTAAGTCGCACGATACCATGGCGCCTTCGGCGTAAGTGGTTCCGCTTGGCAGGGGGCGCAGCTTGCTGCGCCCTCTGACTCCGTCAGCCGCGGCGGAAACCGCAGTGGTCCATCAACACTTCCACCTTCTCCCGCCGTGAACCGCTCCAGCGCGCCAGCAGCCGCTCGGCCAGCGTGATGCCGCTTTCAGCTATCTCCTCGATCCCCTCCAGAAAGACCGCTTCGTCGAGACCGTGCTGGTTCTGTTGCCTTTGTCGTTGCAGGCCGGCCCGGGCGCTGGCCAGCACGTCCAGTGCAACTTCACGCAGGCTCCGGTTGCCGACCGGAGTTTTCAGGCCGAAGCGCCACGCCTGCCGGCAGAGCTCGGCGCGTTCTTCCGGTCGCTGAAACCTGAACAGGGACCAGACCTCATCGCCGGCGGCGCGGTCGTAAAGGATTCCCTTGAGCAGTGCCCCCACCGCCAGGGTCAGGTGGGGCGGCAGGCTGTCGGCCGGCCGGACCTCGATCTGCGGTCGCAGCCGGGCCTCCGGAAAGAGGGTCGAGAGGTGCAGGTCCCAGTCGGCCAGCGTCGCCCGGTGTCCGGCGAATCCCTCGGTCAGATAGCGGCGGAAGGCGAATCGCTCGCCGGTCAGGTCGAGAAAACGGCCATCGCGAAAGATGAAATACATCGGCACGTCGAGGGCATACTCGACGTAGGTGGCGAAGCCGGCTTCCGGCTGGAACAGCTGCGGGAGCAGGCCGGTGCGGTCGGGGTCGGTGCGGGCCCAGATCTCGCCGCGGGTGGTGAGGAAGCCGGTGGGCCGGTCTGCCATGATGGGAGAGTTGGCGAACAGGGCATAAAGCAAGGGTGCAAGCACAATGGAGAGCCGCAACTTGTCGATGCAATCGGCCTCGTCGGCATAGTCGAGGTTGACCTGCAGCCCGGCGCTCTGCTTCATCATCGCCTGGCCCAGGTCGCCGGTGCGCAGCATATAGGGGCCCATGACCCGGTAGCGGGCCTTGGGCAGCCATTCGATGCGCTCCAGGGGAGTGAAGGGCTGCACGCCCAGGCCGAGAAAGGCGAGGCCGAGAGTTTGTGCCTGGTCGACGATCTGCTCGATGTGCCGGGCAAAGTCGGCGTAACAGCAATGCAGGTCCGGGCAGAGCTGGCCGGAGAGTTCGAGCTGACCGCCGGGCTCCAGGGTAATGGAGGAGCTCTCCCCCAGCAGGGCGATCAGGTGACCCTCTTCGCGGACGGCCCGCCAGCTGCCGTTCTGCTCGAGGTGCTGCAGGAGGGACTCGATGCGCGGATAGGAAGCGGCCTCGCCGGTTTCGGCGTCGACCACCAGTTTCTCCATCTCGGTACCGATTCCCCACCGATCTGGAGATTTGGCTCCGCGAGCCAGGTAGTCGATCAGGTCCTGGGTGGCAGTGACCGGAATGGCCAGTTCGGTTTTCAGCATAGTTGTCATGCAGAAAGGATAACACTTCCCATGGCAAAAACGACCGCAGCGGCGCACCCCTCGAATGAAAAAAGGCCGGCGCAAGGCCGGCCCTGTGAAGCTGGATAACGAGGGGGTTCAGGAGCCCAGATAGGCGGTAACGCTCTCGGCGATGGTCTGAAATATTTTGGTGAACTCTTTCTCGTCGCGCTCCAGAAGGGTAATGCGGAAGCCCATCTCCGGCGTGCAGAAAGAGGAGAGCGGCACGGTGCAGATGCCGGTGGAGGCGAGCAGGTAGTAGACGAAACGTTTGTCGAGAGAGCAGCCCGGCTGGCTGACCAGCCCTTCGACCAGTTCGCGCACCTCCTTGACCTTGATCGGCAGCGTCTGCTTTTCGGTCAGTCGCCCCTTGTCGAAGGCGACGGCCATGTAGAAGGCGCCGTTGGTGCGGTTGACCTTGAGTCCCGGCACCCCTTTGAGGATGTCGTAGGCGATGTTCGAGCAGCGCTCGTAGCGGCTTTTGCGCTCCTCCAGATAGGCCGGGTACTTGGGATGGCTGAGCAGCGCCGGGATCGCCTTCTGCGGCAGCGTTGTGGAACAGACCTCGACCATCTTCGAGTTGAGGATGCTCGATACGTACTGCTTGAACATCGGGTCCTTGTCGGCGTTGTAAACCTCGATCCAGCCGCAGCGGGCTCCCGGCCAGGGGGCCTCTTTGCTGATCCCCTTCATGGCGATGGCCGGCACGTCACCGATCAGGTCGGAGATCGGCTTGGTCGACTCGCCGTTGTAGACGATGTTGTGGTAAATCTCGTCGGAGATGAGGAAGAGGTCGTATTCTTTCGCAATCGCGATGATCTCGCGCAGGACGCGCTCGGGGTAGACGGCGCCGGTGGGGTTGTCCGGATTGATGATCAGGATGCCTGAGATGGCCGGGTTGTACTTCACTGACAGGCGCAGGTCGTCGAGGTCGGGATACCAGTTGTTGTCCGGGTTAAGCCGGTAGGAGACGGGCTTCTGCCCGGCATGAGCGGCCTCGGCGGAGGAGTGGGTGGAGTAGGTCGGCGAGGGGCCGATAACCCGCGCCTCGCGGCGCAGAAAGCCATAGACCTTCTGGATCGCGTCGCCGAGGCCGTTGAAAAAGAGGATGTCGTCGGGGGTGATCTGTGCCTTGCCCCGCTTGTTGGTCAACTCGGCCAGGTACTGGCGCGTCTCCAGCACGCCGCGGGTGGGGCAGTAGCCGTAGGCGCAGTCCTTCATGGCCAGGTCGGCGACGATTTTCTTCATCCAGTCGGGGATCTTTTCCCCCTTGGCCACCGGGTCGCCGATGTTTTCCATGTTGGTCTTGATGCCGAGCGCCTTGAGCTTGTCGGCGATGTCGACGATGGCCCTGATTTCGTAGGTCAGTTCGCCGGCACCGATGTGGACGATGTTATTGCGCATGGTTCTTCTCCCCGTTCTGTTGATGCCGATGGTATGGCCCGTCGCTGTTGACGGGCCCAGGTGTGACGCAAACAAAAAGGCCATGGGCGTTCTGCCCATGGCCTTTGGTCCTTGATGCGGGACGGGAGCCGTAAGGCTCCTCAGCGGCGGCGGGCAGACGCTGGACGCGCGGCCGCCGCAGCGGCCGCGATGGTAGCTCGCGCCGCGTTGTTGGAAGTCTGAATGGTAGGGGTCATACTCGTCATGTGTTTACGCTCCGTGTCGGAATTGGGTAGCACAGGGGCGGGGGTAAAGTCAACCATTTCCTGTGAGAACCTGCCTTGCCTGGTACGGCAATGCCCGCCCCTCACCCCTTATCCAGCCTCTTCAACCCCCACTTCTGTGCTGTCGCCTGCGCCGCCGCCATCTCGGCACGGGTCGGTCGGCGGTCGAGGGGCGGAAATTCGTCGGCGCGGTAACAGGGGCGGTACTGATCCATCAGGTTTAGGTAAGTGTCCCTTGAGATTTCGCGGGCGAGGAAGGCCAGGATGCGGTCGGTGCCGGCCAGGTTTTCGGGCAGGACGAGGTGCCGCACCAGCAGGCCCCGCCGGGCGATGCCGGAATCGAGAACCAGGTCGCCGACCTGGCGGTGCATCTCCTTGACCGCCATCTGGTTGACCTCGGCATAGTCCCTGACTCCGAGGTACCTGCAGGCCACCTCGGAGTCGGCGAACTTCATGTCCGGCAGGTAGATGTCGATCACCCCGTCGAGCAGTGTCAGGGCTTCAGGACTGTCGTAACCGCCGCTGTTCCAGACCAGTGGCAGCCGCAGTCCCTTGTCGGCGGCAATCAGCACGGCCGACAGGATCTGGGCGGCCACATGGCTGGGGGTGACGAAATTGATGTTGTGGCATCCCGTCTCCTGGAGTCCGAGCATGAGGTCGGCCAACTCTTCGGCGGTCACCTCTCGTCCCTCGCCGCGGTGGCTGATTTCCCAGTTCTGGCAGAAGACGCAGGCGAGGCTGCACCAGGAGAAGAAAATGGTTCCCGAGCCGCTCCAGCCGGAGAGGGGACGCTCCTCGCCATGATGCGGGCCGGCGCTGTAGACCGTTGCCCGCTCGCCGGTGCGGCACACGGCCCCCTTGGTCGACAGCAGGCGGTTGACATGGCAACCGCGGGCGCACAGGTCGCAGCGCTCAAGGTGTTCGCGGGCGCGGCGGGCTCGTTCGGCCAGTTCGCCAGTGCGCAGCAGCTTCAGGTAGGCAGGTTCGAGGGGGTCGCTCATACGTTTTTCGTGGCGCTCAGTCCACCCGCACGAAGTCGTAACGATCCATCATTTCGCGGGTCAGCAGCCCGACACCGCAGCGGTCGCCGATCGTCTCGACCACCACCACGGCATCGGGATGCTCGAAATCTACCTGCGCCGGTTTTCTGCCGGCCGCGGCCAGGGTCTGTTCGATAAAGGCGTCGAGCTCGCGCTCCACTTCGGGTGAGACAATCTGCCCCTTGAGACCGCGCCGCTCCAGGCGGACGTAAAATCGCTTGCCCTCCAAAAACTCGACATAGGGGAGCAGGGCCGCCTTCGCTTTCACCGAAAACTCCTCCAGATGAAAAACGAAGACCCGTTCGAGGGGCACCACCCGGCCCAGGTCCTGGAAGGCGATCCATTGTTTCTGCCGCTTTTCCCGGATGCTCTCCAGGAAAATCCTTGGATCCTCGACTCTGCCGATAATGACGCCCAGGAATTCGGTCCTGCGGAATTCTCCGTGCGGCGAAAGTTCCTGCAGCAGGTGGCGGAAGCGGCCATTGCTGGCCTGGGTGACGACGACGTTGAATGCCCGCATACGCGGCTCCTTGGCGGTTCTTTTATTCTGAGTCTAGCGAAGGGGACGGGAATGGCAAGGGCAACGCGGGGACGGGGAGATCAGAGGGCGTGGGCTGCCTGCAGGAGAGCATGTACCGCTTCGGTCAGATGCTGGTAGCCGCGAGCGTTGGGGTGGATGTAATCACTTTTGCGGGAGCGGTCCGAGAGGATGCCGGCAAGGGTGTCGCCATCGTAGGGAATGGCGAATTCCCCGGCGATTCTCGCGTAAAAGGCGGGAGGCGCAAGGCTCAGGTCGGGTTTAGGCACGCCGATCAGCACGACATCGATCCCCCGCTCCCGGGCCAGACTGACCATGGCGCGGAGATTCTTCGCCGCCTGCTCCTCGTCGATGCGCCGCAGCAGGTCGTTGCCGCCGTGGCAGAGAATGAGCAGGGCCGGGCGATGGCGGTCAAGAAGCTGCGGTAACCTGACCAACCCATCGGCAGTTACTTCACCGGGGACTCCAGCATTGATCACCGGCCGCTGAATCAGCTGTTCAAGCCGGAATGGATAGCTTTCGTTTGCGTCGGCGCCGGTGCCGTGGGTCAGGCTGTCGCCGAAGGCCAGAACGGTGGCGTTCTCGGGCAGCGACCGGAGTTGCGGCGGTCGCTCCCGGCAGCCTGCCGCCAGCAGCACCAGAACCGACCCGAGCAGCACCAGAGCCGACCATCGACCAGGCCAGGTATATCGACAATCTTTTCGTAGCATGGGTCAGCTGAGCCCGTGGTCTGCTGCCGGCCTGTCGCAGAGGCAGGTCCTGGTCGAGCCGGCGATGGTTAGCGTGGACGGGGTCTGGAATAGATCGAACGATCCGCTTCGGGCAAGGCGGCCGGTTGGGCGATGGCTGGCGCAATGCCGGCTATATCGTCAAGAACTGCCATGGCCTCCCTGGTGTAAGGATCTTCGTTCACTTCCCGCAACCAGAGGCGCTGTTTTTCCTCCGGTCCGGCGGCCGAATTTTTCTGCGCTCCAGGTGCAGCAGTCTCTTCCTCATGCCAGCCCGGCATCTCCTTTTGCAATTTTTTCGCCTCGTTGCGCTCGCGGCGGATGTCGTTGATGTTCAGCGACTGCAGGGTGTTTTCCATTCGCTCCTTTGCTTGGGCCGCGTCCCGGGAAATGGTTGTGAATGCCTCTCCGGTTGCCACCCGACGGGCGCTCTTTGCCTTGATTTCGCTTTTCCCCTGGGGCTGACGATTCCAGGGGGTATAGGCAGTCGCTTCCACCGTGTCCCAGGGGAGGGAATGGTCGAGGTACTGTTCGCCGCTTTTGAGATGACCCAGTCTGTCCGGCAGGACGATGTCGGGGACAACGCCGCGGTACTGGGTGGAGGCGCCGCTTACCCGGTAGAACTTCTGAATAGTCACCCGCATGGCCCCGAGCGGCGCGTACTGGAGCATGTTGGGAAATGGAATGGTCCGGTCGAGGTCGACCACGGCCTGCACCGTTCCCTTGCCGTGCGTGTGCTTGCTGCCGAGGATGATGGCCCGTCCGTAGTCCTGCAGGGCACCGGCGACGATCTCCGAGGCCGAGGCGCTGAATTGGTTGACCAGTACCACCAGCGGGCCGTCATAGGCGACCGTCGGGTCATCGTCGGCGAGGGTTTCCAGCTGACTGGAGCTGTCCTTCACCTGAACAACCGGGCCTTTTTCGATGAACAGGCCGGTGACGGCGACGGCATCGGAGAGTGCGCCGCCGCCGTTGTTGCGCAGATCGAGAATGAGGCCGTCGATCTTGCGATTCTTGAGTGCATCCAGCTCCGCGCGCAGGTCGTCGGTGACGTTGCGGGCATTTTCCCCCGAACGCGTTTTCTGGAAGTCCCGGTAAAAACTCGGAATCTTGATGTAGCCGTAGGTCTTTTTGCTCTTTTCGTCCGATAGAACGGCGGATTTGACGAAGGTTTCCTCGATCTGCACCACATCGCGGACGATTGGAATGATCAGGCGGGCGCCGTCCGGCTTTTTCACGGTCAGCCGCACCTCGGTTCCTTTGGGTCCGCGGATGAGACTGACCGCCTCGCGCAGCCGCGTGTCGGTGACGTCGACCGGTTCTCCGTCTGCCTGGGCTACCATGAGGATGATATCTTCGGCGTGCAGCTGGCCCTGGCGGGCAGAGGGACTGCCGGGAATGATGCTGACCACCTTGATATAGCCGTCTTCCTCGCGCAGCGTGGCGCCGATGCCTTCCAGGGAACCGCGCATACCGATGTCGAAGTCCTCCTTCTGTGCCGGCGGAAGGTAGCCGGTATGGGGATCGAAAGTCCGCGCTATGGCGTCGAAGTAGCGATCATGGTGGTCCTGGACGGTTTCCTCGAGAACGCGCGTGAAGAACTCCCGGTTGCTTTTCAGCGTTTTCTCCCGCGCTTTGGCCAGCAGCTCAGTCTCTTTTTCCTTGCCCGGGGTGCCGGTTTCGTCCTCCAGCAGGTTCAGGTAGCGATTGAGAACCTGGTATTTGAGCACCTGGCGCCAGCGTTCCCGCAGTTCGGCTTCGGTAGCGCAGTAAACCAGTTTGGCCGGGTCGGTTTCAAAGGACTCTTGACGAGTGAAGTCGAAATCCTTGGCGAGCAGCTCCTCGACCACCTGTCTGGCCCGGATGACCCGTTCCCTGAGGATTGCTGCCCCGAGTTGCGGTAACTCAAACTGCCCCCGACTCATCTCATCGTCGATGCGGGCGGCGTGGGTTCGCAACCGGGCCACATCGCTCTGCAACAGAAAGCGTTTCTGACCGTCGAGCTGTTTCAGGTAGAGATCAAAGGCGGCTACCGAGAGCTCATCGTCGAGAGCCTTGTGGCTGTAATGGTTGCGAGCGAGCTGTTCGCGCAGCAGGTAGCTCAGGATCTTGGCCCGATTGGCTTCGAACCCGGCATCCCTGGCTGCTGCGGGCCAGGGGGGGGTAAGCAGACTTAGGGCGATAATAAGAACGACGAGCAGCGTGCGTTTCAGTCTGAATAGCGTCATGTCGATCGGCGGCGCGAAGGGCCGCGCTCTCTCCTTGTGGGATTTGGTTGGCAGATACTCTGCTATGATACGAGGAATCCTTGCGGAAGTGAAGGGTTAATCGCCACTGACCGCGTCCTTCTCTTTTTCATGCCTGATGACGGCTCAAGGTAATGTCTGGGGTGGCTGCACGGTTGGTAACGGATTGGCGGAGGACGGAGGTGTGACGGGAGCTGTGGCGGTGGAGTACAAGGGCTGGAGATAATTGAGGGTTAACGGCGTGCAGCGCAAGGGACGGACCGGGATGTCCGTCCCTTGCTGCGGATGCTGCTCCCCGACCCTGGCGACCCTGGGGAAAGGAGATTCAGGCTTCTTCGGCTGCGGGCCGGGTATGGCCACCGCCGCTAGGCAGAGTCAGCAGTCCGGCGAGCAGGTAGCCGAACAGGAGGGCCAGCATTCCGTATCCCCACCCCTGGACAAGCAAGGTCGCACCGCCGAGAAAGGAGGCCGGGCCGGCCTTGAGAAACGGGAAAAGGAGGGCCACTGTTTTTAGAAGGGGGGCAGCTTCCCGTCCGGCGAACCAGACAAGGATGCCCCCGCCGACGCCCAGAGTTGCGGCTGCGAACCCGAAGACCTCACCGGTCAGCCGGAAAATTACCGCCGCAACGGCAATGGAGGCCGGTCGATCCGATTCCCGCTTTACCTCTGCCGTCCGAAGCAGGGTCGTGTGCACCGCGTGGTAGGCGACCAAGGCGAAGGTCAGTTGGAAAACGATGCCGCCGACCATCGCCTCGGAGGACATATCGAAGATTTCCTTCCAGCCGAGGAAGAAGAGGATAACGGACGTGATGGTGATGAGGGTGGCCAACACGGCAAGCAGACGCGCAAACAACATCCGGAAACAGTCGTCCCGGGCCAGTTTTGTGGCCAGCAACGGAGCGAAAAGGTATTTTTCCATGGTTAGATCTCCCTGGCCGCCCCCGCGGGCCGGCTACTCAATCGTGGTGTTTCTTGTCTTTTCCGTTGCCGTGGCCTGCCTTTTCCGCCTTGCCGGGGCGATATGCCTTCCCTCTATAGTGGCCGCGGTCCCGCTTGTAGTGTCCGTATTCCTCGTCGCGCAGGGCGATGATTTCGGTGTATCTGCGCTTGGCCAGACCGGGGGGGAGCCGGTCATGCTGAATGACGCCCCAGGGGCCGCCATAGCCGGGGGCTACGTACCAGGTATTATCCCGGCAGAGATAGTAGCGTCCGCTGATGAGGAACATGTCGTAGGGAACCCCCACTGCAACCTGGAAGCCCAGGGTGGGGGGTACGAGAAATAACGGAGGCTCCTCGACAATTATGGGCGCCGGTGACCGGTTGCCGAGATGAAGGTTGAGGTCGAGACCGAGGTCGGATGCGAGAGCGGGAGAAATGCCGAACAGGGCGGCTGCGAGAAGAAACAGCGGGGCTTTTCTCATAAGAGCAATTCCTTTCACTGGGGGTGGTCGGCGTTACGCCACAGTGTTGGAGTTGCAGGATCTTTGCCAGTTTTATCGCGGCCAGACGAGCCGGCGGCACCTTGTCAGGGTGCATGGGGTTGGTCGGACTTGAGGAACTCCAACACCTCCTGGGGGTGATTTTCCGCATTCTTCACCGTCGGCCAATGTCTGCGTACTTTGCCGTCCGGGCCGATCACCACCGTTGAGCGAATTGTTCCCTGCACCTTCTTGCCATACATCCTCTTTTCGCCAAAGGCTCCGTAGTCCTGCATCATCTTCGTCTCGGGATCAGAAAGCAGGGTGAAGGGGAGGCCGAACTTGTCGATGAACTTGTCGTGCGACGTGAGGCTGTCCCGGCTCACCCCGATCAGGGCTACCTCCATCTGCTGCATCTGGGGGTAGCGATCGCGGAAACCGCAGGCCTCTTTGGTGCATCCGGAGGTGTTGTCCTTGGGATAGAAGTAGATGACGAGTGTTTTCCCGGCGTAGTCCCGGAGGGAATGGGTTTTGCCGTCGCTTCCCTGCAGATTGAAGTCGGGGGCTTTTTCCCCTTCAAGTCCAGGCATGGTCGTCTCCTTTCGGTTCGTTTCGTCGCAACTTGATCTGGCGTAGAAGCAAATATTAGCAGATTTGCGCGCGCCTTCCGGACCGTCAGGGCAGATCCCCGTAGGCGGTTGCAGGCTGGCGACAGATCTGCTTTCCACGCGTCAGCACGCACCTGGGGCGGGACAGAGGATTGGAACCTTGTCGTCCGTTCGGCCGGCCGTCGTCAAAGGCGATCCACTCGCAGGCGCTGGCAACGGTGAAAAAGGATACTGAGGTGGTGAAAAGGCGCCAGAAAATCAGCCAAAAATCC
>DASPGW010000056.1 GCA_035620395.1 Desulfuromonadales bacterium
CCTCCCTTTCGAGGGAGGCTTTTTTGTCCGGCTACTGGTGTATGTTTCGAGACCGCGACAATTCCACTTTTTTGTGGACTAGGGGGCGGCCACGGGCAGGGTGACGCTCACCGTCGTTCCCCGGCCCAAGGCGCTCTCCACGCGAATTTCCCCGCCGAAGGCCTCGACGATGTGCTTGACGATGCTCATCCCCAGGCCGACACCGCCGCCAGCCGTCCGGGGCGCGTCGGCCCGGTAGAATTTCTCGAACACCTTGGCGGCTTGTTCCTCCGTCATGCCGATGCCCTCATCAGCGACGGAAATCCGGTAACCCTGCGACACCCGGTCGCCCCGAATCCGGACCAGCCTCCCTTCGGGGGAATATTTGATGGCGTTGCTGATGATGTTCTCCAGTATCTGACCCATCTTGGCCTTGTCGACATTCAGCAGGGTTCCCTCTTCGGCAAGGGTGATGTCCAGCCGATGCCGGGTGCTCCAGGTTGCCAGGAAAGGCTTCGCCTGGCTGAAAATTTCCTTCACCGTACACGGAGTCAGGTCCAGCGAGAGGTCATGCCCCGCCTCGATATGGGCGATATCGAGAATATCTGCCACGATCTTCGCCAAGCCGACAGACCTTTGGCAAATTGAGCTGACAAACTCCCGTTGCTCAGCGGAAGAAAGATCTTCCCGGGTCATCAACAGCTGGCAAAATTCCTGCGTCGAGGTCAGGGGGGCACTGAATTCCTGGGCTACCGCGGTGACGAATTCGGTCTTCATCCGATCGCTTTCCCGCAAGGCCTCCTCAGCCTTCCTGCGCTCGGAGATGTCCTCGATGAAAGCGGTGAAGGTATGGGTACCGCGCAGCAGGATGGGCGTGACCGCAAGTTGAACGGGGAATTCATGGCCGTCCCGATGCCGGGCCATGACCTCGATGCGCCGGTTCAGAATCGGGCCTTCGCCCGTCTGCAAAAAGTGCTTCAGCCCCTTCTCGTGCGCCTCGCGTATGGGAGGGGGGATGATGGTCTCGGATAGCCGTTTGCCCACGGCCTCTTCGACCGGCCAGCCGAACATCTCCTCGGCCTGGGGATTCCAGCCGGTGATGATGCCCTTCTCGTCCATCTCCACGATGGCATCGAGGGAGGCCAGCAGGATTGCCTGCGCCCGGTCCCGGCTCTCCCGCAGCTCCTTTTCTGCGCGCTTGCGCTGGGTAATGTCGGCACAAATGGCGAGCACACCTGCCACCTCGCCCCACTCGTTCGCCAGGGGGACCCGGCTCGTCAAAAATACGGCCTCCTTGCCGTCCGGCTGAAGCTGGGTCTCCTCGACATCGAGCAGCGGCACCCTTTTTTCCATGACCACGCGGTCATATCGTCGGCGCGATTCCACCTCCTCCCTTCGCCAGGTGAGGTCATAGTCGGTCTTGCCGACAATGTTTTCCTTGCTTCCGACCCCGGCCACGCTGGCAAATCTCTGGTTGCACCCGAGGTACCGGCCCTCTCTGTCTTTCCAGAAAACGTAGATGGGGATATTGGAAATGACCTCATCGAACAACTCTCGCCCAAGATACGCTTCCCTGGTGGTATGCCGAACCAACCAGGCGAGCAGCAGTGCCGTGATTAAAACAAAAACCCACCCCTTGGCGGTCTGCATGCGGGTCAGACTGGCAGGGTCGTCGAAATACCACAAGAGGAAGCGATCGGAGAATTGAATCCACAGCCCGGCCGCAAAGGCATAGATCGCAGCGACCTTGATGGCAGCCTTTTTTGCATTGCTGGAAATGTTCTCACCCAACATTTTCCTGACCGTCCTGTTTCGATCGGGTCATTCCATTTTCTCTGCAGCGAAGAACCGTTTCCACCCGCTTTATTCTAGCACCAAACAGGACTGCGTTTCATGGGCGCATGCTGGTAGACATGAATCTTCGGAACCATCATTTCTTCCGTTCGCCCTGGCCCCTTCACAATTTCATCTTCCTCCAGACGGCGGTGACGACGCCGATCATTTGGGTATTCGAGGCCGGTTGAAAGGGGGAATACGCGCTGTTGTCGGGGGCAAACCATTCGCCATCGTCCTTGATCCGGTAACGGCGCAGGATGATGTCGCCCCATTTACTGTTCACCAGGACGACTTCCCCGTTTCTGGCATTCCCGCCCAGTCTGAAAAGAACCAGATCATTGTCCTGGATGGTGGGGGCCATGAAGTCACCGTAGGCCACAAGGGCAAAGCAGTCGGGAGAACTGTCGGGCAAGGAGAGGTAGCCAACGATGTCGGCCGGATCCAGCCGATGAGGGAGGTCCGGTGAAATTCGTCTGAGCAGTGGCGTCTTTCCGGCAGAAGGTTCCGGTGAAAGGTTCATGCCGGGCAAGGTCCCGGCACCTGACTCCCCGTCCCCTGAGGAAAGCCACCGCTCCTCTATCCTATACCGATGCGTCATGGCGATCAGGAGGGTAGCCGAAGGGACTTTATTGCCCCGTTCGATACTGCTCAGAAATCCCTGGGCGATTCCCAATGAGTCGGCGAAGGCCTTCTGGGTGAGGCCGTGGGATTGACGCACCTGACGGATGCGCTCGCCCATTGAAACATTCGATTTTTCCATTCATTTTCCCACGATAAATACTCTCTGCGCCGGCTGACATGGCCGGAGCACCCGGCACCCGACAGGAGCTGCACCGGGCGGCTACCAGGAGGGATGCAGACATTCTTTCTTGATGAATTCACGCAAGGTGTGCAGGTCGTCGAGGCGCAGATCAAGGAACTGCACCCCCATTCCTGGCGGCAGCCCGGTACTGACGGGTCGGTCGGCAGTATTGACCCAGGCGACCCGGCCACGGCAGCGGATCGGCTGTTTGCCCTCCGGAAGGCAGAACTCGAGACTGAGCGGCGTCTCCGCCGGCAGGAGCTCCCTGGACTCGATGAAGACCCCGCCGGTGCTCAGGTTGACCGAGTAATCGACCAGCAGCTTCTGCGTGCCGGTGCCATAATGGACCCGCAGACGGGCGCTGGCTCTGGGAGGGGTACGCGCAACGATATTGAGGAAGCGGCCGGCAATCTGCAAGAGCAGGTGGCGGTTGATCGGTTTCGTCACCACATCGTCGCAGCCGGCCTGCAGACAACGCTTCAAGGTCGCGGGTTGATCATTGGGCGCCACCAGTATCACGGGAATCTGCCGCAGCGCCGTGCTTTCCTTGAGCCGGCGGCAGCATTCGTCCCCCTTCATTTCCGGCAAATCCAGACCCAGCAGCACCAGATCCGGACGCTCGGCGGCCGCCATCTCCAAGGCTTTCCGACCCGTCCGGGCGACCAGCAGGTCGACCGCCTCGCGGGTAAAAAAGGCCTCCTCCAGATGCAGGAAAAGGTCAATATCCTCAGCCAGCAGGATTTTCCGCCAGCCGTCACCGTCTCGAGCCCCCCTCGTTGCCCCCGTCCGGCTCATCTCCTTGTCGGTCTCCGAAGAGGCTCGAGCCGCTCCCATTTCCCTCATCTCAAAGTCTTGCATTCCCTCTCCCTGCGTTGCTTTTTCGGTGAGAACAGCGATTGACAGGCACCCTTGGAAATACATTAACATTTCAAAGAGATTTTTCAACAGAAAAAAGGGCTTTTTTATACCAACTTTCGTGAATAAATATTACATGGAAATATTTTGTCGATATTTTGCCCTTAAGCAGGGCGGCCGGCTGTTACGGAAAAGTGTGCGGGAAGGGCGAACACCCCCTTCAAGGCAGATACTGGTAACGGAATCCGGGGCTGAACAGTTCCTCCACGCCGCTCTCCAGGGCGCCGAATTTGAGCGGCAGATACGGGGCGGTGGTGTAGATGTTGCCGGCAAAGGCTCCCTCGCTTCGATAAAGGATGACCCGGGCGTCGGTTACCCCGGCCAGCTCGCGGGTGCGCGACACGGCATCCTCCAGGTAGCCGATGCGGTCGATCAGGCCGATCTCCATGGCCTCGCCGGCGTCGAAGATGCGCCCGGTAGCCACCGCCTTCTGCGCTTCGGGAGAGAGACGACGGCTCTCGGTGAGCAGGCTCATGAAACGTCCGTGCAGGCGGTCGGTGATCGCCTGCATGAGAGCGGTTTCTTCCGGACGGCTCTGCCGCAGTGGCGACCAGAAATCCTTGAGCGGGCCGCTGCGCACCGTGCTGATCTCGACACCCCACTTCTCGAGCAGTTCAGCAACGGTGAGCTTGAAAGAGATCACCCCCACCCCGCCGAGCACCGAGGTCGGATGCGCCATGATCTCGTCGGCCGCCAGCGCCGCGTAGAAGCCGCCGGAAAATCCCTTGTCCATGATACAGGCGACCACCGGGATCTTCCTCTTCTCGCGCACCCGCCGCAGTTCGTGGTAGAGGATATCGCTAGCCGTCACCGAACCGCCCGGGCTGTCGATGCGCACCACCACTCCGACCACTTTGTCGTCCTTGATGATGCGCTCCAGTTCTTCCTTGAGCCGCGGCACCAGCGGGGGGCGTTTGCTGAAGCGGTCGAAGCCGAAGGGGGCGAGGGAGATGATGCCGGTGATGTCGACCACGGCGATCTTCGCCCGCCCCTTCCCCTCCACCACCTGCTCCGTTAATTTCCCCGGCTCGGCGGCGACATTGACCTTGACGAAGGCACAGCCGGCGAGGATGAGGATCGACAGGATGCTGAGCAGCACGCGCATGTTTGCCTCCGGTTCGCAATAACGCTGAAGGGGGATGCTGGTGAATGGCGATATTTTTCGGTTGCATCGAGTATAGCCGTTGGGAAAGCCGGCCGCCGCATCCTTGACATTTACGCCAGGCGAATCGTATAGTTGCCGACCATGAGAGACGTCTTCATCGCCGATGCCCACCTGCTCGACCCCGCCGACGAAAATTACCGGCGGCTGCTCGCCTTTCTCGACGGACTGCGCGGCCAAACCCGGACTCTCTACCTGCTGGGGGACGTGTTCGAATTCTGGGTCGGCTACCGGCATGTCGTCTTCGCCCCTTACGTACCCCTGCTGGAAGCGCTGCGGCGCCTGCGCGAGGGAGGGACGGAAATCGTCTGCGTCGAAGGGAATCATGACTTCCACCTCGGCCCGTACTTCGAAGAGGGACTTGGCTGCCGGGTCCTGCCGGATGGCGGGGAGGTGAAAATCGACGGCCGCCGGGTCTTCATCGGCCATGGCGACCTGGTCAACCCCGCTGACCGCGGTTACCGGCTGCTGCGACGGACGCTGCGCAGCCGGCCGCTGCGCTGGCTGATGCAGGTGGTGCCTCCCGACTGGACCTGGAGCATCGCCCGCTGGGCCGGCCGGCAGAGCCGCAAGGGACACTCGGCCAGGAAGACCCGCTGGCAGCCGGAAGCGATGCTCACTGCCCACGCGGAGGGGCTCTTTGCCGCAGGGTACGAGGCGGTGGTGACGGGACATTTCCATCACCCGCTGCGGCAGGAGACGGGCGGCAAGACGCTGGTCGCCCTCGGCGACTGGATCGATCAATTCTCCTACGCCGTCTGCGAGGACGGCCGGTTCGAGCTCCGCACCTATCGATCCTGATCCAGGGTTTCGGCTGCCAGCGGTTTTTTCAGCCGTTCTCTTTTTCTCACCATCCTGTGCACCAGTTCGGCCAGGGTCATCCCTTCCAGGCTCTGCCGCCCCGCCTCCCTGATCTTCTTCTCCACCTCGCGAATCACCTCCCGCTCCGGCGTCTTGCGCAATTCGGTGTAGTTGATGCCATCGGCCCGGAGAGACTCGATTATTTCGTGGATCTGCAGGGTTTCCGGGGCACGCCCGGGCTGATAGGCCGGCTCTCTCCCCTCGCCTTCCTGGACCTCGGAGAGCAGGCCGAGCCGCAGCAGCTCTTCCAGTACGCTGCGGGCCAGGCGCGGCGGCAGTTCCAGCGCGGCGGAGATCCGCTCCAGCTCCCAGGGCTTCTCGCCCCGGTAGAAGGTTTCGGCCGTCACCAGCAGAACGGTCAGGGCGACCAGCTCGCGGCTCGCGAAGTTGACCTCGCGGCCGCGAATTTCACGGCGCAGGGTGCGCAGGTTCTGGCAGGCGTAGGTGATCTCCAGCCCGAGCAGCGCGATCAGCCAGGAGACGTAGATCCAGACCATGAAGATCGGCAGCGCCGCCAGGGTGCCGTAGATGGCGTTGTACTTGGAGACGCCGACCTGAAAGTTGACGTAAAACCATTGTGCCAATTGCCAGAGGGTGCCGCCGAAAATCCCTCCGACCAGGGCGGCGCGAAAATTCACCCGGGTGTTGGGCATGAAGATGTAGAGGCCGGTGAAGGCGGCCCACATCACCACGAAGGGGAGCACCTTGAAGAGGAGGAAAATGACCTCACCGACGAAGGCCATGTCGAGAAGTGCCTTGACGAAGGCCTGGTTTTCGATGGTGGTCGTCATGGAGATGGCCGCGATCAGAAAAATCGGGCCAATGGTGACCACCGAAAAATAGTCGGCAAAGCGGCGCAGGAGGCTGCGGGTCTCCTTGACCCCCCAGATATAATTGAAACTTTCCTCGATATTGGAGAGCAGAGTCAGCACCGAGACGATCAGGAAAACTATTCCGACGGCCCCCAGCTGACCGACATTGGTATTGTCGATGTAGCGGATGATGGCGGTGATGATCTGTTCGGAGCCGATGGCGAGGCGCTCGAGGATGAGCGGCTCGAGGATATTATGCACCCCCAGCCCCTTGAGCAGGGCGAACATCAGCGCCAGCAGCGGTACGATGGAGAGGAGGGTGGAGTAGGTCAGGGCCGAGGCCCGCAGCATGCAGTGGTCGGCGAAGAAGTCCCGCGCCACCAGGGAGGCGATCTGCGCCTGGCGCAGCAGAAACAGTCGCCAGCGGGTCAGTTCATGGGCGTCAATCTCCCAGATACCGCGGCTGAGAAACACCCATATCCGCTTCAGTTTGCTACGCCAGTCAGGCATCCTTCTTTCCCCGTTTTTTTCCTGTTCCGGGCATGAAAAAGCCCACGCGAGGTGGGCTTTTCCGCGCGAGGATTTTCAGGCCGGTTTCTGGTGCTTGGCGCGTTCCGCCTCCATCGCTTCCTTGCCGGCCTCGACCGCCGACTTGACGATATCCGCCTTCTCCTGAAGGACTTCCCGGCCCTCTTCGATGGTCTCCTTGATCCTGGCTTCGGCCTCTTCGGCGATGTCCTTGATCCGCCGGCGCACATCGTCGGCCATGCCACGGACCTTGTTGCGGGTTTCTTCACCCGAACGGGGGGCCGTAAGCAGCGCCAGACCGCCGCCGATGGCAGCGCCCATCACGAAAGCAAGGAAAACGGAACCGCTATTGCAACATTTGTAGTCTTCTGCCATCTCTGTCACCTCCCTTTTTCTTTGACCAATTGTTTGAGAAAAACCTTGCTGGCCGAGCGCATACCCAGCCAGAGGCTAGCCAGGTTGCCGGCATACCGTCCGACATCGTGGCGCAGAAAGCTGTTGACGCTGTGGATCGACTCGCCCACCTGCTCAAGCGAATCGGCGAGAAAAGCGGCCTTGCCCATTCCCTCCTCCACCTTGCCCGCGGCGCGGTTGAGGTGTTCTGTAGTCTCCCGCAATTCCCGCAGCATCGGCAGCAGGTCGCGCTGGGCTTCGCGAAGGAATTCGTCGCAACGCTGAGCAGCGTTGCGGACCTGGATCAGCATCGGCACCAGATAGATGACGACGATAAGCAGCAAGATGGCAGCGAACAGCGCTACAATGTCAATCTGCATCGGCATAGAACAACCCTTTCTTGAACAGTTAGGAAGATAACTGCAGTTCTGCATCAATTACAGCATATTCCCGCCCGTTTGCAATGATATGAATCGTTTATCAGAGTTCGAGCAGCAACGCCTCGGCGATGGTGAGCCGCTCCCGGTCGGGAAGCTGTCCATGAAACGCTTCCGAGACGAACAGGGCGTTGATGGCAGCCAGCGTGGTGTTGAGACGATCCAGGTCGATCACCGCGCCTGCGGGCAAGGTGTCGATGTTGCGGAAATTCTCGGGGCAGTAGTCGATCCGCCGCGCCTCCCCCTCGCCGGCCAGGAGCGGCAGGCCGTGCGTCCGGCAGATGATCGGCCGCGCCGCGTACAGCAGACAAGCACCTGCTTCCAGCAGCGGGCAGGGGCCGTCGGCAGTGGCCCGGCGGGCTAATTCGCGGATATGTTCGGCTGCCGACTCGGGCAGGTCATCCAGTGCCTGCGCCAGGGCCACTCCTTCCACCCAGAAGAGACTCAGGTGCCGGCAGCAGGCATCACAACCCCGCCGGCAGGAAATCCGGGCACGAAATTCCGCCTCGATGCGCTGGCCCAGGGCATCGACCCGCTCGACCAGGGTGCGATAGTTGTGGAGACTTTCCATCTTTTCCTCCGTTGCCGGCAAAGCTGTCCTCGGCAGCATAACCGCGGCCGTCCGACTGGTCAAGCCGACCCTAATCCTCGGTGGGAATCGGCGTCACCGGCAGGCCGAGATCGGCCGGGGCGGCATCGAAGGCGCTCACCTCCCCTACCAGGATCACCGGCTGCCGGTCGGGGTGCAGCCGGTTACGGGCGGCGGCCAGTACATCCTCGGCCGTCACCGCCGCGACCCGGTCGCGGTAGGTCTCCAGGTATCCGGCAGGATAGCCGTAGAAATCGAGCCGCAGGAGCTGGCTGACCACCTCATGGCTGTCGGTGAAACCGAAGACGAAGGAATTGACCAGGCTCTCCCGCGCCAGGGCGAGCTCCCCGGCCGAAACCGGCTCCTCCCGCATCTCCGCCATCAGCCGGCGCAGCAGCCGGACTACTTCGATGGTCGAGGCGCTCTTGGTCTCGCAGCCGGCAATGAACGGTCCGGGCAGGCGCCGTCCGACCTGGAAATAGGAATAGACCGAATAGGCCAGGCCGCGATTGGAACGGACCTCCCGCATCAGCCGCGAATTGAAGCCGCCGCCACCGAGAATGAAGTTCATCACCCGCACCGCATGCAGATCGGGAGCCGACTTGTCGATGCCAAGTTCGCCGATCAGGACCGTGGTCTGCGGAACATCCTTCTGTCCCACCAGCACCATCGGCGCCGGGGAGGCGGTAACGGCTGGGACGGCCTGCGGGGTGAAAGCGGCCCGCGGCCAGTCGCCCAGCGTCCGCTCGATGAGCGCGAGCAGCGCCGTCCGGTCGAAATCGCCGGAAATCGCCAGCCAAAGGTTGTTGGGATGGAAATAGCGGCGATGGAAATCGATCAGGTCGTCGCGCCGGATGGCGGATACCGTCGCCACCGTCGGTGTCCGGCCGAGGGGATGGTCGCCGTAAATGGCCCGGGAAAGCGCCCGGGAGGCGATCGCCTCCGGCTCGTCGTTCTGCCGGCGGATCCCTTCGATCGCCTGCTTGCGGGCCAGTTCCAGCCGTTCCGGAGCAAAGGCGGGCCGGCGCAACAGGTCGGCCAGGATGCCCATCCCCGCCTCCAGGTCGCCCGCCTGCAGCGAGAGATCGAAGGTGGTGGCGTAAATATCGGTCACGACGCTGAGGTCGGCGGCCAGCCGCTCCAGGGTCCGGTCGAGCGCATCGGGGGTGGTGTCGCCTGCCCCTCCGGTCCGCAGCGCGGCGGCGAACAGGCCGCCCAGGCCGGTTTTATCCGCGGGATCGCCGATCGAGCCGGCGTCCAGCATGGCGGTTACCTGCACCAGCGGGAGTTCGCGATCCTCCTTGAGATAGAGGCGGATACCGTTGGGCAGTTCGACCGTTTCCACCTGCGGCACATGGAAAACCAGCGGCGGGAAGGCGAGTCGGTCGGGGCGCACCTCCCGCAGGGAAGGCGCGCAGCCGGGCAGCAGCAGGGCCAGGAGAAAAAGGGGAAGCAGGATGTTCCGGCAGCGCATCATTGCTCTCCTCCCTTGCCGAGGGTCGCCACCACCCGGTTGGCGGGGGTGAACCAGGTGCGGGCCGCGGCCATCACTTCTTCGGCGGTAATGGTCGCCACCTCCCGGTCATAGGTGACCAGATAACGCCAGTCGCCGGCCACCGTCTGGTAGTAGGTCAGCATCCGCGACAGCCCGTCGTTCCCCTGCAGCATGCGCAGCCGGTCGACGCGCAGCCGGTTGCGGGCCTGCTCGAGTTCCTCGGCCGATACCGGCTCTTTCGCCAGGCGCTCGAGCTCGGCGTAGATGGCCGCCTCCACCTCGCGGGTGGTGTGCGGATGGCGCGGCACAGCCGAGATCACGAAGAGGTTGGGGTAGCGGGACCCGGGCGCGCCGTAGGCGCCGACGGCGGTGGCCAGTTCCTTCTCCAGCACCAGGGAACGGTAGAGACGGGAGGTTCGACCGTTGGCGAGGATCAGGTCGATCAGATCGAAGACGTAATCGTCGCGCGTGGGCAGGGTCGGCTTGTGGAAAGCGACAGCGAGCTGGGGCTGGGCGTCGAACTGGATATGCAGGCGCTTCTCACCCCGCTGGGGAGGTTCCACGGCGGTGACCGACGGCACCGGCATCCCCGGCGGGATCGGGCCGAAGTAGCGCTCGACCATCCGGATGGCGGCGGTGGTGTCGATGTCGCCGACCAGGGCGATGACGGTGTTGGCCGGGGCGTAGTAGCGATGCAGAAAGTCGCGGGTCTCGGCCAGCGAGAGGTTGCTGATGTCGGAGTCCCAGCCGATCACCGGATGCCGGTAGGGATGGACGGTGAAGGCGGCGGCGATGAGATTCTCGTAGAGCATGCCGTCGGGGCTGCTCTCGTAGGAGCGGCGCCGCTCCTCGCGCACGACCTCCCGCTCGGTGTAAAACTCGCGCAGCACTGCGTTCTGCATCCGGTCCGCCTCGATGGCGGCCCACAGCTCGAGCTTGTTGGCGGGAAGCGAAATCAGGTAGGTGGTAAGGTCCTTGCTGGTGAAGGCGTTGTAGCCGACCCCGCCGTTTTCGGCGTAGATGCGCGAGAACTCGTCCTTGACCACGAACTGCTGGTGCTCCTGCTGCAGCTTGGCCAGGCGCTCCCTGAGCTCGGCCACCTTCTGCGGATCGGCTTCCGGAAGATGCTTCAGCGCATCGAGAACCGAGCCGACCTTCTCGATCTCCTCAAGCAGCGGCTTCTCCCGGGCGTAATCGGTGGTCCCCAGGGTTCTGGTCCCCTTGAACAGCATGTGCTCGAGCAGATGGGCCACGCCCCGCTGCTGGCTGGTCTCATGGACCGAGCCGACCCCAATGGTGATATAGGCGGCAAAGGTCGGCGATTCGTGGCGCTCGACGACGAGCAGCTTGAGGCCGTTGGCGAAGGTATGCTCGCGGACCTTCTCTTCCAGGGGCTGGGCGAAGGCGATCGTCGCGCCGAGGAGAAGAAGCGGCAGGGCGGTGCCGAGCCGCCGCAGAAACGTCAGGTGCATATGGTCAGACTCCTTGTTTCAGGTGAGCAGAAGGATGCATGGAAAGGCGACACTATATACCGGAATGACTGATTGGTCCAGTAGGGGCACCCCTCGTGGGTGCCCGCCTGTCGTGAAAACCATAAAACCAGGGCAGGCACAAGGCCTGCCCCTACATCGGACCGCACCCGCGGTCAGAACAGCGAAAAATTCACGTAGCGACCCGGGTTCTTCTTCATGTCCTGCACCAGAGCGTCGAGGTTTTCCAGCGTCCGGGCCAACTGGTCGTGCAGCTCGGCCTCGCTGATCAGCTTGCCGGCGGTCCCCTTCCCTTCGCGGATCGCCCGCAGCAGGGCATCGACTTCCACCAGTGAAAGCCGGGCCTGGCGCACCGTCTCGAGGCTCTCGTCGTAAAGGGCCGGGTCGTGGGCCAGGCGGGCGAGGGTGCCGCCGGGATCCTGCATGGAGGTCACGAACTGCTCCATCTTGCGGGCGGCACTCTCCCCCTGCGCGGAGAAATCGACCATCTTCTGGTAAAGCTGCGGATCGGTGATGATTTTCGCCAGGCTCCCATCCCCTTCGGTCATGGAGGTCAGCACCTTTTGCAGCCGCTCGGTCAGGTGCACCAGATTGTCGTAGAGGGCCGGATCGTTGACCAGCCGGCTCAGCGAGCCATCCCCCCCCTCAAAGGTTTCGATCAGGCGGTCGAGACGCTGGAAAGCCGAATGGGCCTGGAGGACCGCCTCGTCGAGCCCGGTCGGCGCGATTCCCTGCAGCGGCACGTCGGGCAACAGCCCGAACCGGGTACCGGGAGTGATGTCGATATACTTCTCGCCGACCAGCCCGCGGGTCTTGACCGTCACCACGGCATCGGGCCCCAGGCGCCGGGCGGCGGGCGCGTCGATGGCCAGGGTCACGGTCACCTGGTCGGAACGCAGCGGCTCGCTGAAGGCGATGTCCGCCACGGTGCCGATGACGACCCCGGAAAGCCAGACCGGCGCCCCGGCCTTGAGACCCTGCACATTCGGCAGCAGTACCGAAACCTTGGTCGTCTGGGTAAACAGACGCGTCTTTTCACCCACCAGGAAGATGCCGATGGCCAGAAAAACGAGGCTCACTACCAGCAGCAAGCCGACCTGAACTTCGGCCCAGCGGATATCCTTGCTCCGTTTCACGGTTGCCTCCCTTTGTCATTCACGTACTGTTCCGGATGGAGAAAGCGCCTGACGGCCGGCAGGACCGAACTCTCCATGGCCGAGCGGTCGCCCTGAAAGACGATCCGTCCGTTGTCGAGCAGCATCAGTTGTTCTCCCACCCGGAAAGCGCACTCCAGGTCGTGAGTGACGACCACCGTCCCTTTTCCTTCATCCTGGCAGCGGACGATAAGCTCGTTGATTCGGCAGGAAGCCACCGGATCGAGGCCGGCGGTCGGTTCGTCAAAGAGGATGAGCTGCGGGTCGGCCGCCAGCGCCCGGGCGATCGCCGCCCGTTTGCGCATGCCGCCGGAGAGCTGGGAGGGGTAGAGGTCGATCGCCTCCTCCAGCCCCACTTCCGCCAGCTTCTCGCGGACAATTTCCTCGATGGCCGCCGGCGCCAGCCGCCCGGCCTCGAACAACCGGTAGCCGACGTTCTCCCCCACGGTCAGGGAATCGAACAGAGCCCCTCCCTGAAAGACCACCGCCAGCGTCTTGCGCCGCTCGATCAGTTCACTCTCCGGCAGCCGGTTGATGTCCTTGCCGTGCAGCAGGACCCGCCCCCGGTCCGGTTTCCACAACCCCAGGATCACCTTCAGGATGGTGCTCTTGCCGACCCCGGACTCCCCCAGGATCACCAGGCGCTCGTCGGCCGTAACCTCCAGGGTGAGCCCCGTGAGGATTTCCTTGTGCGCCTTTGCGAGATAGACATCCTCGAGTCTGATCATCGGAAAAACACCAGGAATAGTTTGGTCAGGAAAAAGTCGGAGACGAGAATGAAGATCGAGGCCAACACCACCGAGCGCTTGGCGGCCACTCCCACCGCTTCGGCACCGCCGACGGTGCGCAGTCCCACGTGGCAGCCGATCGAGGCGATCACCAACCCGAAGAAGAGCGGCTTGCACAGGCCCATGGCCAGATCCGGGAGCTCCAGGAAATCGACCACCGAATTCCAGTAGAAGCCGGCATAGAGATCGGTCATGGTGCCGACGATGACAAAGCCGCCGAACAGGGCGATGGTATCGGCCAGGACGGTCAGCAGCGGCAGACTGATCAGACAGGCGAGAAAGCGCGGCACCACCAGCTTGCGCACCACGTCGGTCCCCTCGACGGCATAGGCGTCGAGCTGCTCGGTGACCGCCATCGTCCCCAACTCGGCGGTGATCGAAGAGCCGACCCGGCCGGCGACCATCAGCGCCGCCAGCACCGGCCCGAGCTCGCGGACGATGGAGAGGCCGAGCATGCTGCCGACAAAGGAGGTGGCGCCGAAGCGGGTCAGCACGGTCACCCCCTGCAGGGCGAGGACCATGCCGGTGAAGATGCCGGTGAGCAGAATGATGAAGAGGGAATCGACGCCGATGCGCTGCAGCTGGTAGATCGTCTCGCGCCCGTAGAAGGGATGGCTGAACACGCGGGCGAGGGTCTTGAAAACCAGGCGGGCGTAGAGGTCGGCTTCCAGCAGGAAGCGCTTGACGGAGGTTTCGACGGCAGCCAGAGGCATGACGGCGGCGTCGACGACGATCAGGAAGGGGCAGTCAGCTGGGCTGACCGCGGACAGTCGAAGCTTTCCCGGGGACGGCTGTTGCGCCCGCCGACCAAGGTCCGGGCAACCACCTCCTGCATGCTGTCGACGAAGACGATGGTCATCTCTTTCTGGATGTGCTCGTCGATATCCTTGAGGTTGTCCCGGTTGCGCTCGGGCAGCAGGACGGTCGTCACCCGGGCGCGGCGGGCCGCCAGCACCTTCTCCTTGACTCCGCCGATCGGCAAGATGCGCCCCGACAGCGTCAACTCGCCGGTCATGGCGACGTCACGCCGGGCCGGGCAGCCGCTGAGCAGGGAAATAAGGGCGGTGGCAATGGTAATGCCGGCCGAAGGCCCATCCTTGGGGATCGCCCCGGAGGGGACGTGAATGTGCAGATCGCTTTTCTCGAAGAAATCCGGATCGATGCCGAATTCGGCGGCATGGGCGCGAACGTAGGTCAGAGCCGCCTTGGCCGACTCCTGCATCACCTCGCCGAGGCTGCCGGTCAGCTGCAGTTCCTTCTTGCCGGCCATGCGCGACGCCTCGACGAAGATGATGTCGCCGCCCGACTCGGTCCAGGCGAGACCGGTGACGACGCCGACGCGGTCCTCTTCGGCCGCCACATCAATGAAAAAACGCCGGGGACCGAGGAGTTCCTCCACATCGGCCGGGCGAATCTTCTGACGAACCCGTTCGCTGCGCTGGGTGATCTCCTTGGCGACCTTGCGGCAGATCGAGGCGACCTGCCGTTCCAGGCTGCGCACCCCCGCCTCGCGGGTGTAGTCCTGGATAATCTTGCGCACGGCGGCCTCTTCGAAAGTCAGGGGGTGGTCGCCGAGACCGCTCTCTTCGAGCTGCTTGGGAACAAGGTACTTGAAGGCGATCTGCAGTTTCTCCTCGTCGCTGTAGCCCGCCAGGGGGATGACCTCCATGCGGTCCTTGAGGGCGTGCGGGACGGGGTCCATGATGTTGGCCGTGGTGATGAACATCACCCTGGAGAGATCGAAAGGGACATCCAGGTAGTGATCGGCAAAGGAGTTGTTCTGCTCGGGATCGAGAACTTCCAGCAGGGCCGAGGAGGGGTCGCCGCGAAAGTCCTGGCCGATCTTGTCGACCTCGTCGAGCATGAAGACCGGGTTGTTGGCCTCCGCCCGGCAGATCTCCTGGATGATCCGCCCCGGCAGGGCGCCGATGTAGGTGCGCCGGTGGCCGCGGATCTCCGCCTCGTCCTTCATTCCCCCCAGCGAGATACGGATGAATTTGCGTCCCATCGCCCGGGCGATCGACCGCCCCAGCGAGGTCTTGCCCACGCCGGGCGGCCCGACGAAGCAGAGAATGGGACCTTTGGTCGTCGCCCGCAGGGAGCGGACCGCCAGGTACTCGAGGATGCGCTCCTTGACCTCCCTGAGGTTGTAATGGTCCTCGTCCAGCACCTGCTGGGCGCGGTTGATGTCGAGGGCATCCTCCGTCCCCCGGTTCCAGGGGACGGTGCAGAGATATTCGAGGTAGGTGCGCGCCACCGTATATTCGGGAGAGGCGGGATTGATCCGCTCCAGGCGGGCGAGCTCCTTCTCCGCCACGGCGCGAACACTCTCCGGCATTCCCGCCTGGGCGATGCGCTTGCGGAACTCGTTGAGCTCGGCCTGGCGGGGGTCTTCGTCGCCGAGTTCTTCCTGGATCTGCCGCATCTGCTCGCGCAGCAGGTATTCCTTCTGCGTCTTGCCGAGCCGCTTGGCCACCTCGGACTGCACCTCCCCGCGCACCTGGAGCTTCTGCACCTCGCTGGTCAGATGCAGGTAAACCTCCTTGAGCCGCTCGAGGGGGTCGATAATTTCCAGGATCCGCTGCTGGTCCTTGAGCGGCAGGTTGAGGTAGACCGCCACCAGGTCGGCCAGCCGGCCGGCTTCCTCGATCTGGTCGATCATCTTGAGGACGTCGCCGGGCAGCGGCCGGCCGTAGGCGAGAGCGATCTTGAGCAGGGCGTTGACGCTCTGCACCATCGCCTCGGAAACCAGTCCGCGGCTTTCGCGCTCTTCGACCGCCTCGACCCTGGCTAGATGGAATGGCCTTTCCTGGGTGAAGCTGCGGAGCCGGATGCGCGCCAGGCCCTCCACCACCACCTTGCACCCCCCTTCCGGGAAACGGAAGATCTGGTTGATGCGGCAGACCGTACCGATCCGGGAAAACTCCTCGAGACGACAGGCTTCACCGGCCCCGAAGCAGGCGACCAGTCCGAGCAGATGCTCGCCGCGCATCGCCTCGTCGACCATCGGCATCGCCGCCGCCTGGACAAAGAGCGGAAAGACCATGTGGGGAAACATCACCTGTTCCCGCATGGGATGGATGGCCAGGACCGGTGGTATGGAAAGGGCCTTTTCGAACATGCGCCGCCTCAGTGCAGGTTTCACTCAAATTCGGGATTGACTTCCTCGATGGTGCGCGCCAGAACCTGGGGAAATTGTTCGGCAAAGGAGGGGTTTGCCGCAGCCAGGAAATTTTTCAGCGCCGCCAGTTCGATCTTCAGCCGGTCCACTTCCACCCGCAGTTCGAGCAGCCGTTTGTCCGCCTCTCCACCCGCCAGTTTCAGCTCATTCTGCAATCTCGCCAGCTGTTCCTGCAGCGCGATTTCGTTCATGGCGTCTTCCTTTTCGGCCAGGAGAAAGGGGGTTTACCGTCCTAGTCAAGAATATCAATCGCCCAAGGGGTGTCAAGCCAGGCCCCGGCTTTGACAAAGCCGGTGGCGGGTGGTTTACTCAAAGCGGATTGGGCACGGCAAGCAGCGCCCTTCGAGGATAATGACAAAATAGATAATGAGGTAAACAATGAAACGCATCGCGGTATTGACCAGCGGCGGCGACTGTTCGGGAATGAACGCCACCCTGCGGGCGGTAGTGCGCGCCGGTCTCGCCTCAGGGCTGGAGATATTGGGCGTCCGCAAGGGCTATCGCGGCCTGCTCGATCGCCAGCACGAGATTCTCACCACCCGCTCGGTCAGCAACATCCTGCAGCGCGGCGGCACTTTCCTGCAGAGCGCGCGCTGCAAGGAGATGCTCACCGAGGAAGGGCAGCGGCGGGCGGCCGAGCACCTGAAGGGACTCGGCGTCGAGGGGCTGATCGTGATCGGCGGTGACGGCTCGCTGCGCGGCGCCCTTGCCCTGCACCGGCAGGGGGTGCAAGCCCTCGCCATCCCCGCCTCCATCGACAACGACATCCCCTTCACCGACATGGCCCTCGGCGTCGACACGGCGCTGAACAACATCGTCCATGCCGTCGACTGCCTCAAGGACACCGCCTCCTCGCACGACCGCACCTTCGTCGTCGAAACCATGGGACGCAACTGCGGCTATCTGGCAGTCGCCTCGGCGGTCGCCTGCGGCGCCGAATACGCGATTGTCCCCGAGGTCCCCTACGACCTCGCAGAGATCTGCAGGAATCTGCGCCGCCGCTTCGAGGAGGGGCGCGACAACTCGATCATCATGGTTGCCGAGGGGGTCGCCACCGCCCAGACCATCGCCGAGCGGATCAAGGACTGCGTCGGCTTCGAGACCCGCATCATGGTCCTTGGCCACTACCAGCGCGGCGGCTCGCCCTCCACCTTCGACCGCTTGCTCGGCGCCCGCTTCGGGGTGGCGGCGGTGGAAGGGCTGCTGCGCGGAGAAACGGGGAAAATGGTCGGCCTCCGCTGTACCAGCATGGAATTGACGGAACTGGAGAGGGTGGTGCAGGAGCCCAGTCGTCCCATCGATCCGATGATTCTGAAGCTGGCCGGGACGCTCGGGGCATAAACTGAAGGCTGAAGGATGAGGGATGAAGGCCATCAAAATCCTTCATCCCTCATTCAGCCATTATTCATACTTCAGCCTTCAGCCTTCATCCTTCCACCGGGTAACCCGACTCCCTCCAGGCGTTCACGCCGCCCCCGAGGGCCCTGGTCTTCTCGTACCCCTGCTTCAGGTAGGTTTCCGCCACACTGGCGGAAGTCGCCTCCTCCGGTCAGGCACAGTAGAAGATGATCTCCCGGTTCTTGGGGAGCTCCGAAAGCCTGGCCCTGAAGGCGTCCAGGGAAATTGCGCCCTCCAGATGAACCTGGCTGAACTTCTCCATGCTGTCGTAAGCGCAGACCAGCAGGGCCTCTCCCTGCTGCACCCGCTGCCTCGCCTCCCGAGGCGAAATCCGTTGAACTGCCATACGCCACCTCCGCTTTCGATGTGAAGGACAACCTGCGGCCGGGAAGCATTCCGGCCCTGAGTATTCTTCTAGCAGACGGGCGCAGAGATGCAAGGGGGGCGGTTGCGGCGGTATACTGAAGTCAGCCCGGGAAGAAAGGAGAACATCATGAACAGAAACGCATTCGAAGCCATCTGCCGGGCCATTACGGCCGGCGAGGAGAAGTATCTGGAGAACGTGGAAAACCACCATGCCGGCAAAGCCGTGGCCTGCAGCGACGAGACGGTGGAGATCGATATCTACGGCAAGCGGGAAAGCTGGCCGCTGGACCGCTGCGAGGAGGTTGAGAAGCCGCATTTCGATTATCATCGCTAGAGGCGCACCGGCCGGCCGCCCGGCCGGTGTTTTTTTTGCGGGAGACCCCATGATCAGAAGGCGCTGGCTCCTGGTGCTGCTCGCTGTGCTCGTCTTCCTCCTGGCCCTGGGGCGACGGAAGGTCTGGGGAATGTTCTTTGCCCGGCCGGAGCGCCAGGCGCCGGCGCCGGGCCTCCCGAACCCCGCTACCTGGAGCGGGCGCTGGTCACGGAATGGCTGTTCAAGGTCGACCTGGTGGTGAACCTGCCGGTCATCAAGACGCACCGTTCCGCCAGCTACTCCATCTGCCTGAAGAACTTCATCGGCTGCACCCACCTGCGTCAGCGCCCCTACCTGATCGATGTGGACCACTGGGAGGAATTGGTGGCCGAATTCAACCTCGCCTTCCGCCCCGCCCTGCACATCGTCGACGGCACCGTCGCCATGATTGAAGAAGGTCCCTGGGAGGGTCCTTCCGCCCCGACCGGCCTGATCATCGCCAGCGGCGACGCCGTCGCCGCCGACGTGGTCGGACTCGGCATCATCAAGTCCTTCGGCCGCTGGCCGGCGGTCGCCGACAAGAGCCCGTGGGAGCAGAAGCAGATTCGCCACGCCCTGGCGGTCGGCCTGGGTGCCCCGGCCGGGAGCATCCGTCTGCGGGTCGCCCCGGGGGACGAGACCTTCACGGCACTGATGGCGCGGGTGCGGGAGTTCACCGGTCTCTGAGAGCCGACGCCGGGCGCGAAGCCCCCTTTTTTCCAGAGGTTATTTGTATCCGGTGCGGCGGAAGCGGTAAAATGATAGGTAGGCAACCGGAAGGACCAATCAGCAGAAACGGGGGTTAATATATGGAAAGAATCGTCGGAGAACCCAATTGGAAAGCGGCGACGCTCTCCGGGATCATTGCCGGTGCAGTCTTTCTGATCCTTGCTCTGGTGTTGGTGCCCCTCGTCCTGGGCGGCAGCCCCTGGGCACTGCCCCGGATGATCGCAGCCATCATCATGGGTGAGGGCGTGCTGACGCCGGAAACCTTCGATCTCGGCATCGTCGCGGCGGCGGTGGGCGTGCACTTCGTGCTGTCCATCATCTACGCCTGCCTCTTCGCCTCGTTCCTTGGCCGGATGCAGCTCGGCCCGGCCCTGCTGGCCGGCCTCGGCGGGGGGCTGGTGCTCTATCTCGTCAACTTCTACGGCTTCGCCGTACTTTTCCCGTGGTTCGTCGCGGCCCGCACCTGGGTCACCATCGCGGACCACCTGATCTTCGGGCTGGTGGTGGCGTGGTCCTACGTGCACATGACCCGGCCGCACGCCCGCGAAGAGGCGCGGAAGTCCCCTTCGATGAAGGAGAAACACGCTTAAGGACAACTCCGGTTGCCTGAGCGCTGCGGGCTGCCGGCTTTGCCGGCGGCCCGTCTGTTTTCGGAGAGGCACAGGTGGCGGCGGGGCCGGGGGCACCTTCCGCTTTCGATAAATTGCGGATTTCTATGGGATTTCATATAATTAATTAAGTGGCTATCCCGACTTTGGAGGAGGTGAACACCATGAGAGAACTGCTGAGAAGGCTGACATCTCTGCTGACGGCTTTGCTGCTGGTTGTTTCCCTCGCGGCCTGCGCCACGACTCCGCGGGACGAGACGATGCGGGTCAAGTGTCCGGCCTGCGGATATGAATTCGATGCGCCGAGCGGCGACTGACGAGGGGATGCGAAGGCGCACCCCGCCGGTCAGGGCTTCCTGCCGGTGACCAGGCCCCAGTAGCCGAGCGTCGCGACCTCGGCGATGTCGACGAATCCCGCCGCGGCAAGCATGGCGGTGAGTTCGGCGCCCGAGAACTGCTGCCCCTCGGTCCA
>DASPGW010000057.1 GCA_035620395.1 Desulfuromonadales bacterium
CCAGAGCGGTCGGCCCCTTTTTTCATTCGGGATCCCGGGGGGCGAAACCTGCCGGTTCTCCGATGGTCAGGTCAAGGCCAAACCCAGGGGTTGCGGCCCCTGACGCCGCCTTACTCTTTTTGCTTGCCCAAAAAGAGTAAGTAGAAAAAGGGCACCCCGACGCCTTGCCCGCTACGCGGGTTCCCTCCGCGAGGCAGACGTTTCGGGGACGGGCAAAAACTCGCTACGCTCAAACATTTGCCCGTCGGTTTCCCGAAACGTCCACCTCGCTCCGGCGGCGGCGAAGGGGAGGGCGGCAGAACCCCAAAAAAATCCTGTTACCCTCCGCAGACCGGGCAGCCCTGCAGGCGCAGGGGCTTCTCCAGGTGGCTGCGGGAAAGGAGCTCGGCGTCGGCGAAGATTTCCGCGGTCGGGCCGTCGGCGGTGACCTCGCCGTTGTGGATGACGATGGTACGGGCGCAGACGTCGAGGACCAGATCGAGGTCGTGAGTGGCGATGACCCGGGTGTGGTGGAAGGAGTCGAGCAGGCCGATCAGGCGCCGGCGGTGGTACGGGTCGAGGCCGGTGGTCGGCTCGTCCATGACCAGGATGTCCGGCGCCATGGCGAGGACGGTGGCGATGGCGACGGTGCGCTTTTCACCGGCGGAGAGCCGGTAGGGGGGGCGGTCCCGCAGGTGCAGGGCCTCGACCCGCTCAAGGGCACCGGTGACCCGCTGCTCGACCTCTTCCGGCGGCAGGCCGAGGTTGAGCGGGCCGAAAGCGACGTCGTCGAAGACGGTCGGCATGAACAGCTGGTCGTCCGGGTCCTGGAAGACCATTCCCACCGTGCGGCGGACGTTCGGGAGCGTCGCTTTCGTCAGCGGGAAGTCGCCGATGCGCACCTTTCCTGCGGTTGGGGTGAGGCAGCCGTTGAGGTGCAGCAGCAGGGTCGATTTGCCGGCGCCGTTGGCGCCGACGAGGGCCACCGACTCGCCGTGGTGGATGCGGAAGGAGATCCCCCGGATGGCGGCGGTGCCGTCGGGGTAGGTGTATCCGAGGTTTTCGATCTCGACGATATGATGGCTCATCGGGCAAACTCCGTAAGCAGCCGTCCCAGCAGCTGCGGGACGTTGTAAAGACGCAGGGCGATGAAGACGGCGGACCAGCCGAGGGTGAAGACGATCTCCTGCCGGCCGATGCGGGCGGGACGCAGCAGGCGGGGCTCGCCGGCGAAGCCGCGGCAGAGCATGGCGAGGTGAATGCGCTCGGCGCGGTCGAGGGTGCGCAGCAGCAGTTGGCCGGTCAGGTGGCCGAAGACCTGCATCCCCGGGCCCCGGCCGCCGAAGGAGCGCAGGGCGCGGGCACGGACGAGGCGCTGGGCCTCGTCGATGAGGACAAACAGGTAGCGGTAGAGGAAGAGGAGCTGCAGGGCAAAGACCCTGGGCGCGCCGAGCCCCTCCAGCGCCCGGCAGATGCCGGCGAAGCTGGTGGTGGCGATCAGCACCAGGGCGGCGAGCACGGTCAGGGTGAAGCGCAGCAGGATCGAGGCGAAGGAGACCCAGCCGCCCGAGATGGCCAGCGGGCCGAACTGCAGCAGGGTCTGGCGGTCGAACCAGGGGTTGAAGATGCCGACGCAGAAGGCGAAGGGGACGGCCAGCAGCAGCTTCCTCAGCAGGTAGCCGGGCGGCAGGTCGGCCAGGATGATCAGCGACAGGGGAAAGAGCCCGAAGGGGAGAAGGGCCGAGATGGCGTAGCGGTCGAAGGAGACGACGACCAGGACGAAAACCAGGGTGGTGACCAGCTTGGCCCGCGGGTCGAGGCGGTGGATGGCCGAGTCCCGGCAGGCCAGGGTGTCGAGGGTGCCGATGTCGAAGAATGCCGAGTCGATCTTGGCCATCACAGTTCCGTTGCCATGAGTTGCACGCTTTTTCGATTCGTGCTACCGGTGAGCCGGAAAAAAGCCCGCTCGGGCCTCAATGATCCTTGCACGTGTAGGGGCAGGCCTCGTGCCTGCCCTGGGCGCCCACAAGGGGCGCCCCTACCAATCACCCATCACCAATCACGGCCTTTCAGAGCAGCCCCTTGCCCGTGGTGGTGGTCACCAGCTTGCCGTGCTTGACCCCTTTGGTGCCGATCAGTTCGTCGGCCAGGCGCTTGACGCTCTTCGCCTTCCCCTTGACCACCACCACCTCCAGGCAGTGGTGGGCGTCGAGGTGGACGTGCAGGGCGGAGATGATCGCCTCGTGGTGGGAGTGCTGCTGCTCGGTGAGCTTGTCGGCGAGGTCGCGGGTGTGGTGGTCGTAGACCAGGGTGACCGTTCCCACCGTCTCCTCGTCCTCCCGTGCCCAGGCATCCTCGACCAGGGCGTTGCGGATCAGATCGCGGATCGCCTCGGAGCGGTTGACGTACCCCTTGTCGGCGATCAGGTCGTCGAATCGCTTGAGGAGCCGGTCGTCGATGGAAATGCCGAAACGGGTCAGGTCGGACATATGAAAATCCATGACTGGTAGTAACGCGTGATCGGGAAAACCAGGGAACCCAAAAGCCTCTGGTCATCGACCTTGGACTTTGGACCCGGGACCTTGGACTGTTTAACATGGTGCCCGGTACCGGTCAAGGATATTGCGGGTATACGGACTTCCGTCCCCTTTCTGTCCACAACCTGTCCACCGTGAGTGCACAATATCTAGTGCGTATGCGAAAAAAATCAGTCCATATCTTGTGTTTTTTTGTCTTGACACCCCGGGCCGCTGTGCTAAATTCGCCCTAATTCTTTTTCTGTGCCGGGAGGGCGAGCCATGCTGGAATTCATTCGCAAGAGGGACGGGCGCCTGGTTCCCTTCGAAGAGGGGAACATTACCGCCGCCATCGAGAAGGCCGTGCGCGCCGTCGGCGGCAGCGACATGACCAGGGCCGCCGGCATCGCCCGGCAGGTTGTGGGCATCCTCGATGTTCTCTACAAGGACGGCCGGGTGCCGACGGTGGAGAACGTCCAGGACCTGGTCGAGAAGATCCTCATCGAGAACGGCCACGCCAGGGTGGCCAAGGCCTACATCCTTTACCGCCAGCAGCACGAGAGCCTGCGCAAGACCAAACAGTTCATGAAGGAGTCGATCGAGGCGATCGATTCCTACCTCACCCAGGAGGACTGGCGGGTCAACGAGAACGCCAACATGGGCTACTCGCTGCAGGGGCTCAACAATCATATCGCCGCCAACATCACCAGCAACTACTGGCTCTCCAAGATCTACCCCGCCTACATCGCCGATGCGCATCGCGAGGGGGATTACCACATCCACGACCTCGGGATGCTCAGCGTCTACTGCTGCGGCTGGGACCTGCGCGACCTGCTCCTGAAGGGGTTCACCGGCGCCTACGGCAAGGTGCAGAGTGGGCCGGCCAAGCACTTCCGCACGGCGCTCGGGCAGGCGGTGAACTTCTTCTACACCCTGCAGGGGGAGGCGGCGGGCGCCCAGGCCTTCGCCAACTTCGACACCCTGCTCGCCCCCTTCATCCGCTACGACGGGCTCAGCTACAAGGAGGTCAAGCAGTCGATCCAGGAGTTCATCTTCAACATGAACGTCCCCACCCGGGTCGGCTTCCAGACCCCCTTCACCAACATCACCATGGACATGACGCCGCCGCGGAACATGGCGAGCGAGGCGGTCATCATCGGCGGCGAGCTGATGGAGGAGACCTACGGCGACTTCCAGGCGGAGATGGACCTGTTCAACCGCGCCTTCTGCGAGGTGATGATGGAAGGGGACGCCTCCGGGCGCATCTTCTCCTTCCCCATCCCGACCTACAACATCACTGCCGGCTTCGACTGGGAAAGCCCCCGCTTCCAGCCGATCTGGGAGATGACCGCCAAGTACGGCATCCCCTATTTCTCCAACTTCATCAATTCCGACATGGATCCCGAGGACGCCCGCTCCATGTGCTGCCGCCTGCGCCTCGACAACCGCGAACTGCGCCGCCGCGGCGGCGGCCTCTTCGGTTCCAACCCCCTGACCGGCTCCATCGGTGTCGTCACCCTCAACCTGCCCCGGGCCGCCTACCAGGCCGGTGGCAGCTGTGCGGCCTTCCATGCCCGGCTCGCCGAGCTGATGCGCCTCGCCTTCGAGTCGCTGGAGATCAAGCGCAAGCAGCTCGAGCGCTTCACCGAGGAGGGCCTCTACCCCTACAGCCGCTTCTACCTGACGGCGATCCGGGAGCGCAGCGGGCACTACTGGGAC
>DASPGW010000058.1 GCA_035620395.1 Desulfuromonadales bacterium
TGCTGCCGCCATGGTCGAGGAACTTGTTGTCGGCGGTGTTGATGAAGAACTGGGCGGTGGCGCTGTCGACCTCCTGGGTGCGGGCCATGGCGATGGTGCCGGTCTTGTTCTTCAGGCCGTTGCCGGCCTCGTTCTTGATCGGCGCCTTGGTCGTTTTCTGTTTCATGTCGGCGGTCATGCCGCCCCCCTGGACCATGAACCCCTTGATCACGCGGTGGAAGATGGTGCCGTCGTAGAAACCTTCGCGCGCATAGGCGAGAAAGTTCGCAACGCTGACCGGCGCCTTGGCCGCGTCGAGTTCGATGAGGATTTCGCCCTTGGAGGTTTCCAGCAGGACGCTGGGGTTCTGTGTGCTCATGGGTAGCTCCTTTGCAATTCGCTATGGTTGAGAATAGCCTGAAGGCTGTTGAGAATGCGCAACTCTAGCAAAAGAGCGGCGGTCCCGCAAGGTTATTGCCGTTCAGGATCAGGGCATACACCAGGTCAAAACCTGCACGCGGATAACATCTGATCCAATCTGATAAATTCGGATTAAACATTAAGCAAAAGGTTAAGCCAAAGCTATTAAATCCGCCTTTATCAGAAGTTATCAGATTTGATCCGCGTGCAAGGGGTTATGCCTCAGCTCCCCGGCGCCCGGTCCTCCCAGCCGCCGCCGAGGGCCTTGATGAGCGACACGCTTGCCTGCAGCCGCTGCCCGAGGATCTGGGTAGCCAGCCGTTCGGAAGCGAGGGCGGTCCGCTCGGTATCGACCACTTCGAGATAGCTCACCAGCCCGGCCCGGTAGCGCTTGCCGGAAAGCTCCGCCGACTGGCGGGCGGAAGCGACGGCCTGCTGCAGCGCCGCCGACTGTTCGGCCAGATGCCGCAGGTCGGAGAGGGCATCCTCCACCTCGCCGAAGGCCACCAGCACCTGCTGCCGGTAACTGGCCACGGACTCCTCCCAGACGGCGCGGGCACCCTCCAGACCGGCGCGGTTGCGGCCGGCGTCGAAGATCGGCAGGGAGATGAACGGCCCCAGCGCCCAGGCGCGGTTGCCCCAGTTGAAGAGGGTGGAGAGCTCGTTGCTGGCCCAGCCGGCGCTGCCGGTCAGGCTGACGACGGGAAAGAAGGCGGCCCTGGCGATGCCGACGCGGGCGTTGGCGGCCATCATCTGGCGCTCGGCCGCGGCGATGTCGGGACGCCGCTCCAGCAGGTAGGAGGGGAGGCCGGCTGCAACGGCCGGCGGCTCCAGGTCGAGGGGGGCGGGCGGCAGGGAAAAGTTCGCCACCGCCTCGCCGACCAGCACCGCAATGGCGTGCTCGAAGCGGGCGCGCTGCCGGTGCAGACCCGCCGTTTCGGCTTCGGCCGTGGCCAGTTCGGTCTCGGCGCGGGCCAGATCGAGGCGGCTGACCTGGCCGTTTCTGAACAGGCTGTCGACCAGCCGCAGGTTCTGCCGGCGCAGTTCGACGGTGCTCTGCAGCAGGGCGATCTCGGCATCGAGGGCACGCAGGGCGAAATAGTTGCGGGCGACGTCGGCGTGCAGGGTGAGCCGGATGTTTTCGAGGTCGGCGGCCGTCGCCTGATACTCGGCGGTGGCGGCCTCGACGGAGCGCCGCACCCGGCCCCAGAGGTCGACCTCGTAGCTCAGGTCGAAGGGAACGCTGAGGACGGTGGAGGTGAAGCCGCGTTCGAGCGGCGCCAGGGCATCGGGGGTGCGGCCGCGCGACAGGGCCGGATCGAGATCGACCCGGGGGAGGCGGTCGGCTTCGCTGATGCGGGCGGCGGCGCGCGCCTGGTCGACCCGGGCTATGGCCGCCTTGAGGTCCTGGTTGGCGCTGCGGGCGCGCTCCTGCAGATCGTTCAGGAGCGGATCACCGTAGATCTGCCACCACGCCTCCCTGGGCAGGGCGTCGGCGGGAGCAGCCTGCTTCCAGGGGGCGTCCTCGCGGAAGGCCGGGGTGACGGTCACCTCCGGACGGCGGTAGTCCGGGCCCAGGGTGCAGGCGGTTGCCAACAGCAGAACCGCGCCAGCAAGAGACAATCTGATAAAGGACATTGTAGTCATAAAGAATCCATATGTTGGTCGATGAGTAGGGGCGCAGCATGCTGCACTAACCCCGACGTGACTGGGGTCGTTTTATCCCCCTTGCGCAGCAGGGGGGACGCCGAGTGCAGCGAGGCAGGGGGGTCCGAGGCAGGGGGGTCATGACATGCAAGGCAGAACCTGACCCCCCTTGGCCGCAAAGCGGCCTTTCCCCCCTGTTTCACAGGGGGGATGTCTGATCTCTCAGGGCGAATACAAGATTCGCCCCTACGATTCGTGCCCCTACGCCTCTGCCAAACCAGGCGCCTCCGCCGCGGATTGCGCCGTCCGCCGGCGGGCGATGAGCAGGTAGGCGGTCGGCACCACGAACAGGGTCAGTACCGTTCCCATCGACATGCCGCCGACGATGACCCAGCCGATCGCCTGCCGGCTCTCGGCGCCGGCACCGTGGGCCAGGGCCAGGGGAACCGTCCCGAGCACCATGGCGCCGGTGGTCATCAGGATCGGCCGCAGGCGCAGCGCGGCCGACTCGACCACGGCCTCCAGCTTGCTCTTGCCTTCTTCGCACAGCTGGTTGGCGAATTCGACGATGAGGATGCCGTGCTTGGTGATCAGGCCGACCAGCGTCACCAGGCCGATCTGGCTGTAGACGTTGAGCGTGTGCCCGGAGAGCCAGAGGGCGAGCAGGGCGCCGGTGATGGAGAGCGGGACCGAGAGCATGATGATGAAGGGGTCGATGAAGCTCTCGAACTGGGCCGCCAGCACCAGGTAGATGAAGCCGAGGGCCAGCAGGAAGGTGATGTAGAGGCTGGCGCTCGATTCCTTGAACTCCCGTGAGGGGCCGTCGTAATCGATGATGGCGTTGTCCGGCAGCACTTTGGCGGCGATCTCTTCCAGCTTGGCCAGTCCATCCGAGAGGGCGTAGCCCGGCGCCAGGCTGGCGGTGATCTTGGCAGCGCGCAGCTGGTTGAAATGGTTGAGCTCTTTGGGCGCCACCGTCTCCCGGACGGTGACCAGGTTGGCGAGCTGGACCATCTCATTCTCGTTGCCGCGCACATAGATCGCCGAGAGATCCGAGGGGGTGGCGCGGTCGGCGTCCTCGACCTGGACGATGACGTCGTACTGTTTCCCCTCGCGCTTGAAACGGGTCACCTGGCGGCCGCCCAGCATCGTTTCCAGGGTGCGGCCGACGACCGCGACCTCGGCGCCGACATCGACCGTCTTTTCCCGGTCGACCTGTACCGAGAGCTGCGGCTTGTTCAGCTTCAGGTCGGTATCGAGGTTGAGGAAGCCGGGCCACTGGCGGGCTTCCTCCAGCATCGCCTCGGTCAGCTTCTGCAGCTCGCCGTAGGAGGCATTGGTCTGGATGACGAACTGTACCGGTTTGTCGAGCGGGCTCTGGCCGAGGGAGGGCGGGTTGAGCGGGAACGCCATGACGCCGGGGATGCCGCCGAAGAGCTTCGGCTGCATCTCGGCGACGATTTCCTGTTGCTTGCGCTCGCGTTTCTCCCAGTCCTCCAGTCCCATGAAGGAGATGATTTGCGATACCACCGGTCGGCCGACCACCATGAAGAAGCGTTCCACCTCCGGCGTTTCGGCGTAGACCTTCTCCATCATCCGCGCATATTTGTCGGTGTAGGCGACGGTCGCCCCCTCCGGACCGATGCCGACACCGATGATGGTGCCGCGGTCTTCGGTCGGCGCCAGCTCCGACTTGAGCATGCCCATCAGGAACCAGGCGGCGCCGGCGACCACCAGGACCATGGCGATCACCACCACCCGGGCCTTGAGCGCCCAGCGCAGCAGCTGCCGGTAACCGCTGGTCATGGCGACCATGCCGGATTCGATGAAGTTGTAGACCGGATGGTGCTTTTCCCGGTGCCGCAGCAGCTTGGAGCACATCATCGGCGACAGGGTCAGGGCGACGAAGCCCGAGACCAGCACCGCCCCGGCCAGGGTCAGGGCGAACTCGGTGAACAGGCGGCCGGTGCGCCCCTGCATGAAGCCGATGGGAGCATAGACGGCGGCCAGGGTCAGGGTCATGGCGATGACGGCGAAGGCGATTTCGCGGCTCCCCCGGTAGGCGGCCTGCAGCGGCGGCACGCCGTTCTCGATGTGGCGGTAGATGTTTTCCAGCACGACGATGGCGTCGTCAACCACCAGGCCGATGGCCAGCACCATGGCGAGCAGGGTCAGGGTATTGACGGAGAAGCCGAAGGCGTACATCAGGCCGAAGGCGCCGACCAGCGAGACCGGGATGGTGACCAGTGGGATCAGCGTCGAGCGGAAGCTGCGCAGGAAGAGGAAAATCACCAGGATGACCAGAATGACCGCTTCGCCGATGGTCGAAAAGACGTTGGCGATCGAGCGGTCGATGAAAATGGCGCGGTCGTAGGCGACAGCGACCCGCATCCCTTCCGGCAGGCCGGCTTCTATCTCAGGGATCATGGCGCGTACCCCCCGGGAGATGTCGAGGGGATTGGCGGTCGCCTGTTTCACCACCCCCAGCGCTACGGCCGGCTCTCCCTTGAAGCGAACGATGGTCCGTTCATCTCTGGCGCCGACCTCGCTGCGGCCGACGTCCTTGAGCCGCACCAGGTAGCCGCCCGAGTCGCGCAGAATCAACTGGTCGAACTCGGCCGGGGTGCGCAGGTCGGTTTCCGACAGGACGGTGAACTCGCGCTCGGTCGACTCGATGCGTCCCGAGGGGACCTCGATGTTCTGCCGGCGCAGGGCATCCTCGACGTCCTGCGGCGTCAGCCGGTAGGCGGCCAGGCGCGCCGGGTCGAGCCAGAGGCGCATGGCGTAGCGCCGCTCGCCGATGATCTGCACGTTGGCCACGCCGTCGATGTTCTGCAGGCGGTCCTTGACGTAGCGGTCGGCGTAGTCAGTGATTTCCAGCGGCGCATGGCTGCTGGAGGAGAAGGCGAGATAGATGGTCGGCTGGGCGTCGGCTTCGACCTTGCTGATGACCGGTTCGTCGATCTCGTCGGGGAGTCGGCCGCGCACCCGCGAGACCCGGTCGCGCACGTCGTTGGCCGCCTCGTCGGGGTTGCGGCTGAGGCGGAACTTGATGGTGATCTGACTGTTTTCCGGACGCGAGATGGAGGTGAGCAGGTCGATGCCGTCGATGCCGGCGAGGCTCTCTTCCAAGGGCTGGGTAATCTGGGATTCGATGATCTCGGCGGTTGCCCCCGGATAGCGGGTTTCGACATTCACCACCGGCTCGTCGATATTCGGATACTCCCGAACCGAGAGGCGCTGGTAGCTGATCACGCCGACCAGAACGATCACCAGGCTCATCACCGTGGCGAGGACCGGTCGCTTGATGGAGAGGTCGGAGAGAACCATCGGCTCAGCCTCCGTTCTTCGGCGCGGACATCGGCAGAACGGTGACCGGCATGCCGGGGCGCACCTTGATCTGGCCGGCGGTGATGACCGTGTCGCCCGGCCGCAGACCCTCGAGGATTTCGACCCGACCTTTCTGCCGCAGGCCGATCTTCACGGCGGTTGCTTCAACCTTGCCGGCGACCACCTTGTAGACCATTTGCTGCTCGCCCTGCGAGATCAGTGCCTCTTCGGGGACCATCAGGGCGCCCGCGCGTTCCTCCAGCACCAGGTTGACGCGAGCGAACATGCCCGGGCGCAGCACCCCCTTTTCATTGCCGACGCGAGCCCGCAGCAGCACGCTGCGCCCGCTCTCGTCGATTTGCGGGGCAATGGCGTAGACCTTGCCGGTGAAGTGGCGGCCGGCGACAGCATCGACAGTCAGTTGGATGCTCTGGCCGATCTTCACCTGATCGGCGAAGACTTCCGGGACACGGAAATCGGCCTTGATCGGGTCGATGTCATCCAGGGTGATGACGGCGTCTCCCGGCCGCAGGTAGCCGCCGACGCTGACCTTGCGCAGGCCGAGAAGGCCTTCGAAGGGCGCGCGGATGACCGTCTTGGCGAGCTGGGCTTCGGTCAGCCGCAGGTTCGCCTCGTCCAGTCGCCACTGGGCATAGGCTTCGTCCCGCTCCCGCTCGGCGATGGCCTGGTCCTTCAGCAGGACTTCCGCCCGCTTGATGTTGGCCTCGCTGAGGACGAGGCTGGCCTTCGCCCGGTCCCGCTCGGCGGCCAGCACCGACGGGTCAAGGCGGAGCAGGACCTGCCCCTGACGAGCCTTTTCCCCCTCGGCGAAGCCGATTTCGGTCACTTTTCCGGCAATTTCGGTGGCGATAACCACCGATTCGTTCGCTTGCAGGGTGCCGACGGCGGACAGTTCGCGGGTCGCCGGCGCGATCGTCACCTCGACGGCTTCGACCGGCAGTCCCGGCGGCGGTCCGGCCGGAGCGGGCTTCTTCTCCTCCGCTGCGGTCCAGGGGGAGGAGACAACCAGCAGCAGAAGCATCAGGGTCGCCAGGACCCCGGCCGGCCAGAGGAGGCGGGCCAGACGGGGCCTGGACGGTTGGTCGGCGGAACGGTATTGCATATGCACCTCGATCATGAAATGAGTGAATGCTCACTCCGTATTTGAAAAAAGACATCTGGTTGTACGAATGACTCCAGGAAAGAAAAATCCATTTATCCGCATATTTACGCAGATGGACGCAGATTCAGACCTTAAATCAAAATTCATCAGGGGGTTGCATTCGGTTTCATCTGCGAAAATCTGCGTCATCTGCGGACAGATATGTCTTCTGGCGTGGGCTCAGTCTTGCCTCAGCGTTTCAGCCCGTCCCAACACGACTCGACAATGGTGCGAAGCATGGTTTCGTCCACCGCCAGCTGCCGGATTCCGTGCTCTTTGGCCAGAGCGACAAGGGGCCCGAAGGCAATCGCCTCGAGCACGGGCAGGGGGGCATCCTTGATGATCTGCTGCTCCCGGGCGAAAAGCAGGAGCTGTTTGATCACCTCCTCCTCGCCGGGGGCCGAATAGCCGCAGGCTTGGGGGAAGGGAGAATAGTAGTACTGCTCCATGAACCTGAATTCCCGGGGTTCGCTGATGAACAGGCGGAGCAGGCGGTTCATCAGGAAGATGAAGCGCTCGCGTACCGGCTGGTCCTCGCAGTAGCCTTCGCAGATCCAGGTGGTTGCCCTGGCGTGCAGCTCCTGATGCAGCTCCCGGATCAGCTCGTCCTTGTCCTTGAAGTAGCGATAGATGGTGCCGACGCCGACCCCGGCCCGTTCGGCGATGAGGGAAGTCGGCGCGCCGTGGAAGCCGTTTTCGGCGAACAGCTCAAGGGCCGCTTCAAGGAGGGCGGCGCGCTTGTCGGATTTTTCGCTGGGCATAATGATTCTCTCGGAGTGAATGTTCAGTCCGCATAATAGTGATCTGCCGGCCGGGAGTCAAGGGGTAAATCCTCGTCTCGCCAGCCAGGTCGACTTATTGCAGACACGACGAAAGTGTGAATTTCCAGGTGTCAGTCCGAATCGAAATGCGAAAGCCCGCCATCTCATCGATGACGGGCTTTCTATGTGGTGGGGGTGGTCGGAGTCGAACCGACATGGACTTGCGCCCGCTGGATTTTGAGTCCAGTGCGTCTACCAATTTCACCACACCCCCAAAATCGATCCGGGTGGTCTTGGTCGGTTTGAAGCGGGTTGAATTATAGAAAGAGAAGCGCGGGCGGTCAAGCAATTAAACGGCTTCAGGCCGAGCTTTCTTCGCACTCGCCGGCCAATCCATCGCTTGCCATGCGCAGCCGCTCGGCAAGCACCCCGCGGCGCAGAGGGCGCCCCTCGATTTGGCTGACCGGCAGCAGGCCGATCAGGCTGTTGCTGAGAAAGGCCTCGTCAGCCGCATATAGTTCGTCAAGGGGTAGATCGCCTTCCTTCACCTGCAGGCCGAGGCCCGCGGCGGCCCGCAGCACCTGCCGGCGCATGATGCCGGCCAGCACGAGTTCGCCGGCCGGCGGCGTGACGAGCGTGTCGCCCTGAAGGGCAAAAAGGTTGCTGGTAGCTCCCTCCAGCGCGCATCCTTCGGCGCTGACGAACAGGGCCTCGCGGGCGCCGCGCCGACGGGCGAAGTCGGCGGCGTAGAGACAGTCGGCGTAGTTGCCCCGCTTCATCTGCGGCAGGTGGGAGAGAGGATTGACCCGCCGGTTGGGGGCGACCACGCAGGCGACGCCGGCCGCCCGCTCGCTTTCGGTCGGTTCCGCGTAGGGGCGGCCGAGGATGAAGAACCGTCCCAGTGCCGCAGGCGGCAGCTGCAGTCCGGAAAAAGAGCCGCGAGTGAGAGTCAGGCGCAGCCGGGCGACGGGGACGGCCAGCTGTTGCGCCGTCTCCAGAAGCGCCTCCCGCACCGCCTGGCGCTCGAAGGGGAAAACCAGCAGCCGGGCAGCGAGTTCGATGCGGTCGAGGTGCTCTTCGAGAAAGCGGATGCGGCCGCCACGGGCCTTGAGCGTTTCGAAGAGAGTGTCGCCGAAGAGCACGGCACCGTCGTCGAGCGGCAGGCAGGCTTCCGCCATGTGGATGAATGAGCCGTCCATATTGATGATCATGCTTGGTCCTCCAGCGCCAGCCGCAGCGCCTCACCCTTGGCCAGGCACTCCTCCCATTCGCGGTCGGCGATCGAGTCGGCGACGATGCCGGCACCGGCCTGGTAGGTGATCTCGTCGTCGAACTTCTGAAAGGTGCGGATCAGGATATTGAGATCCATGTCGCCGGTGACGCTCACGTACCCCGCGCTCCCCGTGTAGGTGCCGCGGCCGACCGGCTCGAGTTCTTCGATGATCTCCATGCAGCGCTTCTTGGGGACGCCGGTGATGGTGCCGCCGGGGAAGGTTGCCCGGATCAGGTCGAATGGCCCCTGGTCCTGGCGCAATTCGCCACGGACATTGGAAACGATGTGAGTGACGTGCGAGTAGCGCTCGAGGACCATCAATTCGTCGACCGCCACGCTGCCGGCGCGGCAGACCTTGCCGAGGTCGTTGCGCTCCAGATCGAGCAGCATGATGTGCTCGGCGCGCTCCTTGGGGTGGGCAAGGAGTTCCTCGCCGAGCCGGGCATCCTCCGGCCGGTTGCCCCCGCGGCGCCGGGTGCCGGCGATCGGCCGGGTTTCGGCGAGGCCGTCATGCAGCGAGACCAGGCGCTCGGGGGAGGAGGAGACGATTTCCAGCCCCGGCGAGCGCAGCAGGGCGGCGAAGGGGGAGGGGTTGATGCGCCGCAACCGGGCGTAGAGGTTCCCTGCGCTGCCTGCAAAAGTCCCGTCGAAGCGGCAGGAGAGATTGGCCTGATAGATGTCGCCGGCGGCGATGTAGTCGCGGACCCGCTCCACCATCGAGACGAACTCTTCCTGCCGGAGCAGCGGCCGGGGAGGGGATATGACCGGAGGCGCGAAAGGGGAGAGGGGGAGGCGCAGGGCCTGCCGTACCTCCTGCTCCAGGGAATGGAGGTTCACCAAGGGATCGAGGGTGGCCAGGGTCAGGATGCCGGCATCGTGGTCGTAGATTGCCGTCAGGTCGACCCAGTCGAGCCAGAGCTGCGGCACCGGCCGGTCGCGCCTGGCGCGGCGGGGCAGCCGCTCGATCTGTCCGGCGAGGTCGTAGGCGAAGTAACCGAAAAAGCCGCCGGGGAAAAAGGCTGCCTCCGCCGGCCGCGACGCCCGTCGGGCAGCCAGTATGCTGCCGAGGACAGTCAGCGGCTCGCCGGAGAGAAGACTCTGGCCGTCCTGGTCCAGGCGCATCAACCCTCGCTCGTCGAGGCGGTACGATTCTGTGCGGCGCAGGGGAACGATGCTGTAGCGGCCGGTGCGCGGGGCGCGGCTCGCGCTCTCGAGAAAGCCCGGCCCCTCCGGGCAGAGGTGCTGGAAGAGGACGAGGGGGTCGAAGCGGTCAAGAGCGAAGGTGTGGTGGTAGCAGGGCATGTGGCGCAAACCCGTACCGTCCCGTCGGGGGCGGGACGCGGCAGTTCGTGGAAAGAAAAAGAGGCTGACCGTCTTCGGTCAACCTCTTGATTTCTTTGGTGGAGCCAGGCGGGATCGAACCGCCGACCTCTTGAATGCCATTCAAGCGCTCTCCCAGCTGAGCTATGGCCCCTGACAGGAGCCACTTTATAACAAAAGGCTGGCGGGGCTGTCAACAGGTTTTTTCGCCGGAATCGATAAAAATCGGCAAATGGCAAAAGGGTAAAGGTAAAAGGTTCTGAACCCTTGTCCTCGTGCCTTTAGCCTTTAGCCGGCCTTCGTCTTGAACATGGTCAGCAGCATCTTGAAGCGCTTGACCGCCCGCACCTTGTGCGGAACCCCGCCGGGCATGAGGACGATTTCGCCGGTACTGACAATGACCGGCTTGCCGCCGATGGTGATTTCCGCCTCTCCGTCGAGGACATTGATGAAGGCGTTGAAGGGGACGGTGTGCTCGGAGAGGGCCTGCCCCGCATCGAAGCTGAAAACGGTCAGCGTCCCCGTCTCGTCCTGCAACAGGGTGCGGCTGACGATCGAACCCGGCTGATACTGGGTCAACTCGGCCAGGTTCATCGCCACCGCGCCTTCGACGTTCACTTTGCTCGTGCTCTCGGCCATAAGAGTCCTCCTCTGTGCAAATGAAAAGGCCGGCGCTGTCGGCCGGCCTTTCTTCTGCGATTGTTAAAGTGTGATGCCGGTCAGGCGGGTGAGGGCCTCGACGTACTTTTCGCCCGTCTTGCGGACGATCTCCTCCGGCAGTGGCGGCGCCGGCGCTTTTTTGCCCCAGTCGAGGGTTTCGAGGTAATCGCGCAGGAACTGCTTGTCGAAACTCGGCTGCGGACCGCCGGGTCGGTAGAGGTCTTTCGGCCAGAAGCGGGAGGAGTCCGGGGTCATCGCTTCGTCGATCCAGATCAGCTTCCCTTCGTAGACGCCGAATTCGAACTTGGTGTCGGCGATGATGATACCGCGGGCGTCAGCCAGGCCCCGGGCCCGATTGTAGATGGCGATAGTGGCGTCGCGGGCCTGTTTGGCGAGGTCGCCACCGCACAGCTCGACGGCCTTCTCGAAGGGAATGTTTTCATCGTGCTCACCCAGTTCGGCCTTGGTCGAGGGGGTGAAGATCGGTTCGGGGAGCTGCTGGCTCTCCACCAGGCCGGACGGCAGCTTGATGCCGCAAATGCTGCCGGTAGCTTTGTATTCCTTCCAGCCGGAGCCGGAGACGTAGCCGCGGACGATGCATTCGACGGGCAGGGGGCTGGCCTTTTTCACCAGCATGCTGCGCCCGGCGAGCTGGTCGCGGTACTTGTGAGTGGCCGCCGGAAAGTCGTCGACTTCGGTCGCCACAATGTGGTTGGGGATGATGTCTGTCATCTTCTCGAACCAGAACTTGGAAATCTGGGTGAGGACGAACCCCTTGTTGGGAATCCCCTCGTTCATGATGACGTCGAAGGCGGAAATCCGGTCGCTGGTGACGATCAGCAGGTGCTCGCCGAGATCGTAGATATCGCGGACCTTGCCGCGGTTGACCAGTTTGAGGTCGGCAAAATTGGTCTGCATCACAATCGGTGTCATGATGGTTTATTCCCTTCCAGAGTGCTCAGCAGAGCCGGAGCGATTGAAATTTCAGCCTTTTCCCTGAGTTCCTTGAGTCGGCTGGCGAGAGCTTCTTCCTGCTTGCGGGTCAGCAGCGCCTCACGCAGTTCGTCCTTCTGGGCCACCGTAAGACCGGCCTGGCCGGCTTCCTGGCGATCGGCGAGAGCCGCCACGACGAAAGTCTCGTCGATCTCGTAGACCTCCGGCGCCGCGCTCGACATTCGGGTCAGGGTGAAGGCAGCCTTGGCGAGATTCTCGGCATTGCCCAGTTTCGGCACGAATACGCCGTAGCTGCGGCTGAAGAGGCCGGTCCGCTCGACTGACTCTCCCTGCTGGCCAGCCAGGGTTTCCAGCTTCCCTCCGGCCTTGACGGCAGCGAGGAGTTTTTCGGCCGCCTGCCGGGCCAGCATTTTGGCCTGCTCGCGACGGTAGGCCTGCTCGACTTCAGCGCGAACCTCGGCCAGTTCGGGCAGGCGGCTCTCGCGGCGCGCCTTGACGGTGAAGAGGATCACCCCTTGGGGAAGTTCCACCGGGCGGGCAAGTTCTCCCTCTTTGAGGGTGAAGGCGGCGGCGGCGACCTCGGGGAGGTCCCCCAGCCCCTCGACAGGCTCCTGGCGGCCGAAGAAGCCGGTTTCCTCGACACCGAGACCGCTGGCCTTGGCGGCGGCTTCGAGATTGCCCCCCTTGCGGTTCACATTGTAGGCATCCATCGCCTTCTCGAGGGCAAGCTGGCGGGCTTTTTCAGTTTTCAGGGCGGCTTTTACCTCGTCGCCGACCTCGGCCAACGGCCGGATGCCGGCTTCGATGCGCCCCTCGCACTTGATGATGTGCAGGCCGAAGGGGGTTTCGACGATGCCGCTGATTTCTCCGGGCTTCAGGGCGAAGGCAGCTTCCTCGAAGGGGCCGACCATGGCGCCGCGGGGAAAGAAGCCGAGATCCCCGCCCTTGGCGGCGCTGCCGGGGTCCTCGGAATGCTGGCGGGCAAGCTGGGCAAAGTCCTTGCCGGATCGGGCCTCGGCGAGGATCTTTTCAGCGAGCTGCCGCTTCTGCTGACGCATCATGTCGCCGGCGTCGCCGGCCACCCGGATGAGGATGTGGGCTGCCCGTACCTGCTCGGGGATGTCGAAGCGGTCGAGGTGGCGGCGGTAGTATTTCTCCAGTTCGCCTTCTTCGAAAGTAACTTCCTTCTCGAAGCGGGACGGTTCGAAGACGAGGTAGCGCAGGGCGACGGATTCGGGAATGCGGAATTCCTCCCGGTGTCCGGCAAAGAAATCCGCCATGGATTTCTCGTCGATCCGTACTTTCTCTTCGAATCTGGCCGGCGCCAGTCGCACGAAAGCCAGGTCGATCTTCTCATTCTGCTGGCGGTGCTCTTCGGCGATGTCGGCATCGGTGATAGAGATGCCGCTCTGGATACGTTCGCGCACCCGCTCGATCAGGATTTGGCGCCTCTGCATGTTTTCGAATTCTTCGGGGGTAAGCCGCTGGTAATTAAGCACCTGGAGGTAACGCTCCTTGCTGAAGGCGCCGTTTTCCTGGAATGCCGGAATAGCGGCGATGGCAGCGACCAGTTCCTTCTGCGTCACACTGAGGTCCAGCCGCTCCGCTTCCTCGATCAGCAGGGTCTGCTCGATCAGGCTGTCAAGAGCTTGCTGTTGCAGGCGCAGCTGTTTCTCCAGTTCGGGGGTGAACTGCTCCCTGTAGACGTTCTGGTAGAGCCGATAGAGATTGTTGTAGGCAGACTGGTACGCATCGAAGCCGACCCGGGTCTTGTTCACGGTGACAGCCACGGTTGTATCCTGCTGGTCGCCGTCGGACCCCTTGCCCCAGACGAGGAAAATCGTCCCGACGAAAGTGGCAATGATGGCCCAGAAAACTACCTTGATGATGATCGATTTCTGCTTTTTCCGGATCAGATCCAACATCGATGCGACTCTCCTTTGGCGTGTTGGCACGGCGCTTGAGAACAGGGACGCATGTTAGTCAATCGAGGACCCAAATGCAATACATTTTTCCTTTTAGTTCTTGATAAACAACGGGGTTTTTGGTACCGTGAACGGCATTTTTCGCGTGAAGGCACAGTGGCCTTCGCGGTGGGGTGAAAGGAGCCCGTTCAAACATGTTCAATCTTTTCGATGCCATTTTCGGGATGTTTTCCAACGATCTGGCCATTGACCTGGGGACCGCCAATACCCTGGTCTATCTGAAAGGGAAGGGGATCGTTGTCAGCGAGCCCTCGGTGGTCGCGGTGCAGAAGGACGCCATGG
>DASPGW010000059.1 GCA_035620395.1 Desulfuromonadales bacterium
AAGTTGGACGACCGCGATCCATTGGAGTGCCCATTGTCGGCGAAGACTGGGTCCCTGCCAACAAGGCTGTGAAGTCTGATCCGCCATTCGTCTCTTAAAAAGGCTTGACAGGGAAAGTGCTCATCATGTAGATTGATATCAAATGATTAGATATCAATCTAAATGTTGGAGCTGCAATGAAAAGAACCTTATACAAAACCAGGGTCGAAGCCGATGCGATGAATGCCTTTGTGAAGCTGATGCGGGCCGCAGAAGTGGTTACGTCCGCCACCCATCGTCACTTGGTCGAAGCGAACCTGACCATTTCCCAGTTCGGTGTGCTGGAGGCGCTCTATCACTTGGGCCCCCTGTGCCAGCGGGATGTGGCCAAAAAAATCCTCAAGAGCACCGCCAACATCACCACCGTGGTCGACAACCTGGAGAGCCGGGGACTGGTCGAGCGCATCCGTAGCAGCGATGATCGCCGGTATGTGGCGCTGCACCTGACGGAGGCAGGAACCCAACTGATCGCGAAAATCTTCCCGGTCCATGTGCAGGGGGTCGTTCAGAGCCTGAGCGCTCTGACGCGCGAAGAGCAGGCAGAGCTGGCTCGGCTGTGCAAAAAACTGGGCCTGGCGCAAGGCGAGTAAAAAATTTTACACAAGTAGTTCGACGTTGAATTGTCAACCATCAAACCATGGAGACTGCGATGTTAGACAAACTGCTTGGCACAACGGACGATGTCTCGTCGACGATTCTGCGTATCACCCTGGGGCTGGTGATTTTCCCGCACGGCGCCCAGAAGCTGCTGGGGTGGTTCGGCGGCTATGGTTTTGCCGGAACCATGCACCACTTTACCGAAAACATGGGCATCCCCTATCTGTTTGCCCTGCTGGCGGTCCTGGCCGAATCCTTCGGCGCCCTCGGGCTGGTGGTCGGACTGGGGACGAGGATCGCGGCGTTGGGTGTCGGCGCCACTATAGGGGTGGCGGCTCTCATGGTGCATGTTCCCTACGGTTTTTTCATGAACTGGTCCGGCAAGCAAGCCGGAGAAGGGTTCGAGTATCACCTGCTGGTCGTCGGCATGGCTCTCGCCCTGGTCATCAGAGGCGGCGGCAAATGGTCCCTGGACCGTATTCTGGCGAAAAGGCAACTTGGCGAATGACTGTAATTTCCTAAACCCCAACCATCACACGCTAAAACGAAAGGAAAATGACAAATGAAACGCCTGATTCTGACCCTGATCGCCCTGACCCTGCTGATTGCCCCCTCGTTGGCCATGGCGGCGAACTGGAACGTCGACCCCGATCATTCGGCGGCCCACTTCAAGGTGCAGCACATGATGATTGCCGATGTCCGCGGCAGCTTTCCGGACGTTCAAGGGGTCGCAGTCATCAACGACAAAGATATCACCCGCTCGACCATCGAGGTCACCATCAACGCCGCCAGCATCGATACCGGCGTGGAAAAGCGCGATGCCCACCTGAAGAGCGCCGACTTCTTTGATGTCGAAAAATATCCGACGTTCACCTTCAAGTCGAAACGCGTCCAGAAGGCCGCGGGCAGCACACTCAAGGTGGTCGGCGACCTGACCCTCCATGGTGCTACCAAACAGGTCGAGCTTCTGGTTAACGGCCCGAGCGTCGATATCAAGGACCCCTGGGGCAATACCCGCAAAGGGGCAAGGGCCACTACCCGGATCAACCGCAGGGACTTCGGCATCGTCTGGAACGCCACCCTCGACAACGGCGGGCTGCTGATTGGCGAAGAGGTGGAGATCATCATCGACCTCGAATTGATCAGGCAGGCCGGCTGATCGATAAAGGAGAAAACCATGATCACCGTTCGCAAGTCTCAGGACAGAGGCCATTTCCAGGCCGATTGGCTGGACAGCTACCACACTTTTTCATTCGACACCTATTATGATCCGGCCCACATGGGTTTTCGCACCTTGCGGGTCATCAACCAGGACCGGGTTCAGGCCGGTGCAGGCTTTCCGCTGCACCCGCACCGCGACATGGAGATCCTCTCCTTCGTCCTTGCCGGAGCCCTCAGGCACAAGGACAACCTCGGGCACGAAGAGATCATCCGCGCCGGGGAGGTTCAGCGGATCACTGCAGGGAAGGGCGTCATGCACAGCGAGTTCAATCCCTCGGCTAAGGAGGAAGTGCACTTTCTCCAGATCTGGATTCTTCCCGCAGAGAAGGGATTGAACCCTTCTTATGAGAAAAAGCAGTTCGAACCGAAGAAATCCAACTCCCTTCAGCTTCTCGCCGCCATGGACGGCAGGGACGGTTCGGCCATTCTCCAACAGGATGTGGCTCTGTATTCGGGGGAGGTGGAGGCCGGCAGCACGGTCGAGTACCGCCTTTCAGAGGGTCGTCATGCCTGGATTCAGGTGATCAGTGGAGACCTCGAATTAGGCGGGCATCGACTTGAAGCTGGCGACGGTGCGGCTATAAGTGAAGAACGGGCACTGAGCCTTACCGCCCAGGACAAGGCCAGGTTCATCCTGTTCGACTTGAATTAAATGCTGAGGGGATTTAGAAAACGCTTAAGGAGCAGGTACCTGGGATCAGTTCGGTGGCTCATGCCTGACACGTGTACGCCAAACCAGAAGTGATGATTGAATATGGTCTTGCTGGCAACCATCAGGAAAAAGCTCGCGGATCGCCCGGTTCGACTGATTGAGCCGGGCAACCGCGCCCACGCCGCCGTGGCGATGATCTTGAAGCAAGGCGCCGGTGGTCTGGAGATTCTTCTGATTGAACGCGCCACCAATGAAAAAGATCACTGGTCAGGACATATCGGTTTTCCTGGCGGCCGTGTCGACCTTGCAGACTACAGCCCCCGACGTACAGCGGAACGGGAAACCATGGAAGAACTCGGCGTTGACCTGGCTTCTGCCAGCCTTCTGGGTCGACTAGGCGATACCATCCCTGGCGGGCTGCCCATGGTGGGGGATTAGCATTGTAGGGGGATGGCCATGACAAAAACAAATCCGGACGTCGGCATGCCCATCAGCCTGACCCTTGAGCCAGGAACCTATTACCGCTGCACCTGCGGAAAATCGCAGAACCTGCCATTCTGCGATGAATCACACAGCGGTTCGGGAGTTTCTCCTGTCTCTTTCATCATCACAAGGCGCCAGAAAGTCTTTCTCTGCGGTTGTGGTTCGAGCGGGATGCAGCCATTTTGCGATGGCAGTTGTGGAGTTGCTCGTCACAGGGAATAAAGCGGATTTTGGAGGTCTTTAAAAGCTTTTATCTCTGACCTTTTGTTCTCAAAAATCACTAGCCACGGAACGGTAATCGGCCTTCTCGGTTGCCAGGACATCCTGGAAATAGGGAATTTCTCCCTGTTTGGGCCGTAAAATGCCAACTGCGCAACTTCCAGGACACCTCAAGCCTTTACTTGAATCTCGGGACTGGATATTCGCAGTGGGCCTACCGTGCATGACAGGGATTTATAAACCGTACTGCTTCATCTTCTCCCAGAGATTTTTCCGGCTGATCCCGAGAATGGCGGCGGCTTCCGTTTTGTTGTCGCCGGTTTTCGCCAGTACCCTTTGAATGCACTTCCTCTCCGCTTCGGCAACGGCGGCGGCGAGATTGTCCTCCTGGCTGTCGCCGCCATTATGGCCGCCGCGGATCTCCACCGGCAGGTCCCATAGCTGGATTCTGGGTGCCGGGGCGAGAACGGAAATCCGCTCCAGGAGGTTGCGCAGTTCGCGCACGTTGCCGGGGTAGTGATACTGTTCCAGCGCCTGGCGCGCATCCGCCGAAAGTTGAAAGGAAAGGCCCCGTTCGCCGCCGAACTCCTTCAGAAAGAAATCGGCCAGTTCGAGAATGTCGCCCTCCCTCTGCCGCAGGGGAGGGACCTCTATTGGAATCACCTGCAGACGGTAGAAGAGGTCCTGCCGGAACTTGCCTTTCTGCACTTCGGCCGCGAGGTCCTTCGCCGTGGCACAGATGACCCGAACATCAATGCGAACGGGGTTTTTGCCACCCACCCGGTCGATTTCCCGCTCCTGGAGAACCCGCAGCAATTTAACCTGCAGATCGAGGGGCATGTCGCCGATTTCATCGAGCAGAATGGTCCCGTGGTCCGCCAGTTCGAATTTGCCGATAGCCGTCTTGTCGGCGCCGGTGAAGGCGCCTTTTTCGTGGCCGAAAAGCTCCGACTCGAGCAGGCCGGCGGGGATCGCCGCGCAATTCACCCGGACGTAGGGCTTGCCGGCGCGGCGGCTTTCGTAATGGATGGCCGCTGCCACCAGTTCCTTGCCGGTGCCGCTTTCCCCCTGGATGAGGACCGAGGAATCCGCCAGGGCGACCTGGCTGATGAGGCTGAGCATTTTCTGCATGGGGGCGCTTGAACCGATGATCGGCCGGCGCTGGCCGCAGCAATGCTCCAGCGAGACGCAGCGGGCCTTGATCGTCTGCATTTCCAGCAGCCGGTTGAGGCGAAAGGTCAGATCATCCAGATCGAAGGGCTTGAGAAGGTAATCCGCCGCCCCTTTTTTAAGGCAGTTCACCGCGTTGTCGGTGCTGCCGTGGGCGGTCATCATGACCACCTCCGTCCGCGGCGCCAGCTTCTTCACTTCGGCCAGCAGTCTTTCGCCGTCCAGTCCCGGCATGCGGATGTCGGAGAGGATCAGCTCGTACCGGTTTTTCCCGACCAGTTCCAGGGCCTCGGTTCCGGTCGTTGCTGCATCGGCCAGCCACCCCTGGTTGCGCAGGTGGTCGAGGACGGTGATGCGCATGATCTCTTCATCTTCGGCGACCAGGATGCGCGGAATCATGATGCACTCTCTCCTTCGGTGGCAATCTCGCCCGGCAGGGGGACGGCGACGGTGAAGAGCGCTCCGCCCTCCTCCCCGTTGCGGGCCGTCAGCTCTCCGCCCATCTGGCTGACCAGCGAATGGGAGACGGAGAGCCCCAGGCCGGTCCCTTCGCCGACCTCTTTGGTGGTGAAGAAGGGTTCGAAGATCTTGTCCAGGTGTTTGGGGTCGATCCCCGGCCCCGTATCGGCAATTTCAATCAGCAGACGATCGTTCTCCAGTCGGCTCCTCGCCCGGAGCCTGCCTTCTTTTTCCCCCATGGCCTGAACCGCGTTGCCGGCGAGATTCATCACCACCTGGCGCAAGGCTTCGAGGCCGACGACCACCGGTCTTCCCACCCCGAGCTGCAGGTCCATGGTGACGTTGCGGCGCCCCATGCAGGTCAGCTCCAGGCATTCGCGGATCATCTCGTCGACATCACCCCGGCGCAGGACGAGGGGCTCTTTCCGGCCGATATTCAACAACTGCTGCACCGTCCCCTTGATCCTGTCGACCCCCTGCGCCAGCAGATTCAGATAGCGGGCCTGCAGGTCCGGCTGATCCATGCTTCTTTTCATCGTCTGGATGCAGTTCTGCATCCCCCCCAGGGGGTTGTTGATCTCATGGGAGATCCCCGCGACAAGCCGACCGAGAGCCGCCTGCTTCTCGCTCTGGAAGACCTGTTCGCGGGTGGCGTCGAGCTCCTGCTGCGAGCGCTCGAGGCGCTGGCAGAGTTTTCGGTAGTGGCCGGCCAGCACACCGATTTCATCCTTCTCTTCGGCCGGCAGAACCCTCTCGGCCCCGCGCCGCTCCGGAAACCGGTCCATTTCCAGGGCCAGGATTTTCAGCCGTTTGGCGACCAGGAAGTCGAAGAGAAAGAAGATCGTCAGCGCCACGATGACGATGGTGGCCACGGCAATGTTCAGCAGCATCCGGTTGTTGGTCCTTATCTCGGCAAAGGCCAGGTCCATCGGGATGGTCACATTCATGCCGCCCCGGATATCACCGACTTCATACCCCTGGTCCGAGTGGCATTGCAGGCAGTTGCCGTCCACCTTCAGCGGGGCCATGTAGCGGAGGCGGTAGCGTCCGGCGATTTTCTCGATCTCCACCGTCTCTTCGGCGCCTTTTTCAAACTTCCGCAGACTGCGCCGCTCAAATTCATCGGGCGCATTGGCCGGATTCACCGGCTGCAGACTGGTGACGTTGAATTGCCCCATGCCTTCCCTGGCCGCATAAACGGAGAGTTCGCGGGTGACCATGGCAGGATTGCGCTTGACCAGCCAGTTGCCCTGCGCATCCTGGATCTGCCCTCCTTCGAGAAAGGGATTGCTCTCGACCCCCGGCCCCTTGAGGAAAAAGAGTCCGTTATGGTCCGCAACCCACTGTCGGGTGAGCCGTATCTGGTGGAAGAGCATCTTGGCCTGCCGGGTGGCTTGTTCGACGACCAGGTCCTCCTGGAAGCTGGAGGTGCGATAGAAGGTGACGCCGTAAGAGCAGCAGATCACCAGACCGATGAGAAGAATGAATTTGGTTCTCAACTGCATGCTGGAAGGTCCGTCTTCTGGATAGTGTCCTGCCGGGAAGAAAAGCTGCTACTAAATGGTAACACATGAAAAATATCAAATGCTACTTCTTAGTAACAGGTGCGGCAGGGCAGTTATGTAAGCTCATGAAATCAGGCTTGTTTTCTTCTGGCACAGCCGTTGCTATTTGATCAGATCAAAGCCGGGGCATGAAAGCAACAACGGGATACCTGTCAACCCAAATCAACCAGAGGGCTGCTTATGGAAACCGGAAACGCAATGAAATACGTGGCTGCCTGCTGCGTCGTCACCGTGGTCGGATTGTTCGCTTTCGTGGTGAATGAATCCAAAATGCTGTCCTACCTGTCGAGCGATCCCAAGGTCTGCATCAACTGTCACGCCATGAACGCCCATTATGCCACCTGGCAGCACAGCTCCCACCGGGACAGCGCCATCTGTGTGGACTGTCACCTGCCGAGGAATTCCTTCATCGACAAGCTGCTCGCGAAATCCAGAGACGGCTACAACCATTCTCTGGCCATGACCCTGGGCAGTTACGGCAACAACCTGAGGATCAAGGGGAACGCGGCAAAAAGGATCCAGACCAACTGCATCTCCTGCCACCAGGAGGTCGTCTCCCGGATGATGGCCAACAGCGAACCCTATCACCAGGAATCCGGTATTCCGATGGGGCGCCCCTGTTGGGAATGCCACAGGAGCCTGCCCCACGGTACGACGCGAAGTCTGCTGGCGACGCAGAACAATATCGGCGTTAAGGAATTATAGGACACCCAACAAAGGAGAATTGAATCATGAAAAGATCCTGGTTCGTCACCATCGCATCGGTCGTCATCATGGTCCCTCTGCTGCTGCTTGCCGTCTCCATCAAGGAGAACAAGGCGGACCAGAAGGCCATCAACGCCGTCCCGGACATCAAAAAATTCGAGTCGAGAAGTTCCGAGTGGGGCAAGCATTTCCAGCGGCAGTACGACTCCTATATGAAGACCCGCAAGAGCGATGAAATCAAGGATGTGCTGAAGGAGGAGCCGGCCCTGGTGGTCATGTGGGCGGG
>DASPGW010000060.1 GCA_035620395.1 Desulfuromonadales bacterium
GGGGAGCAGCGCCACCGCCGTCAATCCCGGCGAGAGCCGCAGCAGCATGACCAGGGTGAAGGCGTAGAGCAGGGCGGTGTTGATCAGCGTCAGCACGCCGAAACCGGCGAACATCCGCACATTGGCCAGGTCGTTGGTGAAACGCGAGAGGAGGTCGCCGGTGCGGTGCCGGTCCAGGAAGCGGGCGTCGACGGCGAGCAGCCGGGCCAGCAGGTCGCGGCGCAGATCGACCTCGATCCAGCGGGCGGCATGCAGGTAGCGCCGCCGGGAAAGAATGCGGGTCGCGCCGCGCACCAGGGCCACGGCCATCAGCACGCCGGCAAGCAGCGGCAGTTCGCCGGGGCGGCCGGCGGCCACGGCATCAACGCCCAGCTTGAGCAGCCAGGGGATGAGCAGGGAGAGGACGTTGGTCGCTGCCAGCCAGAGGAGCCCGACCAGGAGGGCGCCGCGGTAGGCATCGAGGTAGGGGAGCAGGCGGCGCAGGGTGCTCACGCCGCACCCTCCCCCGGGGGCGGTGCGGCCTGACCGGCGAAGGCCGGATGGCCGCGCAGCAGCTCGAGCAGCAGGTCGGCGGCGACGCCGTTGGCGATGCCGGTGCCGAGGGAGAAGAGGAGCAGGAAGGGGAAGAGGGTCCAGATGCCGTCGTGCCGGATCAGCAGCAGCCAGGCGATCAGCACCTGCCCGGCGGCATGGCCGGCGGCGCCGAGAACCGAGACGCCGACCGGCCCGAGACGGCGGCCGGCGAGGGCCCGCGCCCCGGTCATCAGGGCGACGGCCGCCACGCCCCCGGAAAGGGAGAGGAGAAACCCGGGGGAGAAGAGGGTGCCGAGAAAGAGGGAGCCGACCGCGATCCGCGCCAGGGTGACGCTCCAGGCGGCGCGCCCCCCGTAGAGGAAGAGGGCGGTGAGGGTGAGGATGTTGGCGAAGCCGAGGCGGAACCAGGGCGCGGGGGACGGCAGCAGCGCCTCGAGGGTGTGCAGGGCCACCGCCAGGGCGATGAAGAGGGCGAGAAAGATCCGGCGGCGGATGCGCTCGAGTTCGGCAGGATCAACGGCTGAGGAGATCATAGTCCTTCGCTTCGTCGCCGGCATCCCCCTCGATATGCAGCAGCAGCGCATTGGGGACGCAGGCGATCAGTTCCCCCCGGCGGGAGACCTCTCCCATCCCCATGCAGACCTTGTTCGGGCAGGAGGCGGCGGCAATGCAGGCCCGGCCCTGGCGGATCGCCACGACCGTCTCCCCGTGCGGGCCGGGGAGGGCAACGGTGCGGTCGTCCCGGAGCGGCGCGGTGAAGACGACCCGCCCCTCCTGCTCCACCACCACCTGCGCGCCCCGCGGCCGCTGGCCGACCAGAAAGAAGGCGGCGCCGACGCCCAGCAGCAGGATCAGGACCACCAGCCGGTCGAGGGGGGTCAGCCGCCGCCAGATCGCCTTCAGCGCCACGTCAGCCTCGCCTCCAGCCCCGGCGTCACGTGCGGCGTACCGTCGGCGGCGACGATCAGTCCCTCCGTCGCCGGGAAGCGCCGCAGCAGGGCGAGCCCCTCTTCCGGGCCGAGGACGAAGGCGGCGGTGGACAGGGCATCGGCGAGGGCGGCGCTCGGCGTCACCACCGTCACGCTCCGGCAGCGGCCGGCCGGGTAGCCGGTGCGCGGATCGAAGATGTGGTGGTAGCGGACGCCGTCCCGCTCGAAGAACCGCTCGTAATCGCCCGAGGTCGACACGGAGGTGTCGGCCAGCGCCAGCAGCGCCAGCTGCCCGGCGGCATCCCGGGGGTGCTGCACGGCGATGCGCCAGGGGCGGCCCCCGTGGTCGCCGATCAGCCGGATGTTGCCGCCGGCGTTGACCGCCGCGCTCTCGATCCCGGCCCGGCGCAGCAGTTCGACGGCCCGGTCGACGGCATACCCCTTGGCGATGGCGCCGAGATCGACGGCCAGGGTCGGCTGCGCCTTCTCGACCCGGCGGCCGTCGAGACGCAGGTCGCGCAGGCCGGTGCCGGCGAGGGCCTGGCGGATCTCCGCGGGAGTCGGCACCCGCGGGGCTTCCGTCTCGATCCCCCAGAGTTCCTTGAGCCGTCCCATCCCCATGTCGAAAGCGCCGCCGCTTTCGGCGGCGACCTGCAGCCCGAGGGCGATGACTTCGGCCGTCTCCGGAGCAACCTCGGCCCCTTGCTCCGCAGCGCTCAGGCGGGCGACGTCGCTCCCCTCCCCCGCCGGCCGCATCAGGGCCTCGATTCTGGCCATCTCCGCAAAGGCGTCGGCCACCGCCGCTTCCAGCCGGCCCGGGTCGGCGCCGAAGGCGGAGATCTCCACCACCGTCCCCATCAGGATGCGGCTGCGGCTGAGCTGCTGCGGCCGTTCCCCGGCGCAGCGCTGCAGCGCCAGGAAACCGAGCAGGGCAAGGAGCAGGAGGATGACCAGCGGGCGGGTGAGGGACAAGGAGTCTATTCCTCGACGATTTCGCCGATCAGATCGTACTCGGAGGAATCGGTGATGCGCAAAGGGACGATGGCGCCGATATCGGCCTGGCCGCTGGTGATGTAGACCAGGCCGTCGACGTCGGGCGCCTGGCGGACGCTGCGGCCGCGCAGCAGCAGCTCGGTCTCCTCGCTGAAGCCTTCCACCAGCACCGGCTCGACGTTGCCGACGAGGGCCCGGTTCTTGCGGAAGGAGACCCGGCTCTGCGCCTTCATCAGCTTTTGGTAGCGACTCTTCTTGGTGCGCTCCGGAATCTGGCTTTCGAGGGTGGCGGCAGCCGTCCCCTCCTCCCGCGAGTAGCGGAAAACCCCGACCCGTTCGAAATGCCCCTCGTTGACGAAGTCGAGCAGGGCGCCAAACTGCTCCTCGGTCTCGCCGGGGAAGCCGACGATAAAGGAGGTGCGCAGGGTGATGTCGGGCACCCGCCGGCGGATCCGTGCCAGCAGTTCGCGGATGGCGGCCTGGTCGACGCGGCGGTTCATCATGGCGAGGATGGTGTCGTCGACGTGCTGCAGGGGAACGTCGAGGTAGTTGCAGATCTTCTCCTCGGCGGCCATCAGGTCGAGCAGCTCGTCGCTGATGCCGTCGGGATAGGCATAGAGCAGGCGCAGCCACTGCAGACCCTCGATCCTGACCAGCTCACGCAGCAGCTCCTCCAGGCGGGCGCCGTCATCGCGGTCGGCGCCGTAGGCGGTGACATCCTGGGCGATCAGGTTCACTTCCTTGACCCCGGCGCCGACCAGCCGCCGCACCTCCTCGACGACCGAGGCGACGGAACGGGACCGAAGAGTGCCGCGCAGCTGCGGAATGATGCAGTAGGAGCAGTGGTTGACGCACCCCTCGGCGATCTTGACGTAGGTCGAGTAGAACGGCGAGGACTGGACGCGCGGCGTCGTGTGGTCGTAGAGGTATTCGGGCAGGCCGACCGACTGCAGCGTCTCCTTGCCGCGGCTGCGGGCATCGAGCAGCTCGACGATGCGCGGCGCATCCCCCGTCCCCATGAAGAGATCGACCTCCGGCAGCTCCTTGGCCAGTTCCTCCTGGTAGCGCTGGGGGAGGCAACCGGTCACCACCAGCAGGCGGCAGCGGCCGCTCTTCTTGTGGTCGGCCACCTCGAGGATGGTCTCCACCGACTCCTCCTTCGCCTCCTTGATGAAGGAGCAGGTGTTGACGATGATGATGTCGGCCTGGGCCTCGTCGGTGACGATCTCGAACCGGTCGGCGGGCAGATGCCCCAGCATGACCTCGGCATCGACCAGGTTTTTCGGACAGCCGAGGCTGACCAGACTCACTTTCTGTTTCATGGATTTCCTGTTATTGGCGGAAGTTGATGAATTGCAGCTCGATCCCCACATCCTTCCCCTTGAGGAACTGGATGGCCTCCTGCAGATCGTCGATCTGTTTTCCCGTCACCCGCACCTGGTCTTCCATGATCTGCGGCTGCACCTTGAGCTTGGTCTCCTTGATCAGGGCGATGATCTCCTTCCCCTTCTCCTTGGAGATGCCCTGGACGATGCCGACCTTCTGCCGCACCGCACCGCCGGAGGCCGGCTCCTTCTTGGCGAAATCGAGGCATTTGGCCGAAACGCCGCGTTTGACCAGCTTCCCCTTGAGGATGTCGACCACCGCCTGCAGCTTGTAGTCGTCGGCCGCCAGGATGTTGATGGCGTCCTTCTCCAGGGCGATCTCGTTGTGCGTCCCCTTGAAGTCGTAGCGCTGCTCGATCTCCTTGCGGGTCTGGTTGACGGCGTTGTCGACCTCCTGCATGTCGACCTTGGAAACGATGTCGAAACTCGGCATGGGCAATCCTCCGCTGCGAAAGCTTACTGAATCGATGACTTATAACACGAAACCGTTTCGAAAAAAAAGCCTCTATCCCGAAAACCCTCGCCTCACTTGAGTACGCGATAGATATCCTTCCGGTGCCCGATGTGGATGACCGAAACCAGAACGACATCAGCCTGGACCTCGTAGATGATCCGGTAATCACCCACCCGGATGCGGTACAGAGGCGGTTCTTTCGAGCCGGAAAGCTGCTTGCAGCCGGGTGGGCGGGGAATTTCGGAGAGGGCGCGAATGGCGTTGTCGATGGCAAGGGCGAGGCGACGGTCGGCCCGGGCCAGCTCGATGAGGCTTTTTTGAGCCGCGGGGAGGATTCTGATTTCGAACACGGATTACTTTTCCCCGAGTCCGAGGGTCTTCCGGAATTCCTCATAGGAGACGGCCTTGTCGCGTTCCTTCAAGGCTTCCCGGACCGCCGCCAGATCGACGCGGTCCTCCAGCTCTTCCAGAAG